>NZ_JBHWJL010000040.1:8485-28518 GCF_042731495.1 Streptomyces sp. NPDC059853 | reverse complement strand
GGCCGTACCGACCCGCGCCGTGACGCGGGCGAGCAGAGCGCCGGGGACGCCCCGGAGAAGCCGGGAGCGGCGGCCTCGGTGCCACCGAAGCCGGGCCGGGCCCCCGACGCCCCCGCCTCCGCCTCCGCCGAGGCGAGCGAGGCCGCGGCACCGCCGAAGCCCACCGCCGCGCCGGCGGCGTCCGGGGCGGATCAGCCCGCGGGGGCCGCCGCAGCGCCGCCGAAGCCGGACAAGGCGCCGCCCGGCGCCGCTCCGGCCGGGGACGCGAAGCCCGCCACGAAGGGCGCGGACCTGTCGAAGCCGTCCGGCGCCTCGCCGGACGCGGGCGAGCGCGCGGGGAAGGCAGCCGTGCCGCCGAAGCCCGCCGCGGCCCCGTCCCCGGGCGGCGAGCCGGCGACCCGGGGCGCGGATCTGTCCAAGCCGTCCGACGCCGCCCCCGGCGGGGACGCGAAGCCGACCGGCACGCCGTCCGAGGGCGGCAAGCCCGCGGGTTCCGCGTCCGTGCCGCCGAAGCCCGCCGGGGCCCCGGCCGGGTCGCCCGCCGACGCGCCGGAGAAGGCCGCCGCGCCCCCCGCCGCGCCCGTACCGCCGCCGCCCGCCGGGCCGCCGCCGCTGCCGGACTCGGAGCGGGCGCCGCTCGAACTGCTCGCCGCGCTCACCAACACGCCCCCGCCGCCGCCCACCCCGCTGCGGACCGTGCTGCGCCGGATCAAGATCTGGTCGCCGCTGGTCGTCCTGCTGCTGATCATCTTCACGATCGCCCAGTCGCTGCGCCCGCTCCCCGAGCCCACCCTCGGTCTCACCGCCGCCGACACCCACACCTTCGACGGCGAGGCGCCCACCGCGCCGTGGCCCGGGGCGGGCCAGGCCGCGCTGGACGTGGACGGGATCGGCACGTTCGGCACCTCGGGCGACCAGGAGCCGGTGCCGATCGCCTCCGTCGCCAAGGTCATGACCGCGTACCTCATCCTGCGCGACCACCCCATGGACCCGGACCCCGAATCCACCGGCGCCACGATCCCCGTGGACCAGCAGGCCGAGGACGACGTGGCGCTCGGTGACACGGACGACGAGTCCGTCGTCTCCGTCACCGCGGGCGACGAGCTCACCCAGCGCGAGGCCGTCGAGGCGATCATGATCGCCTCCGCCAACAACGTGGCCCGGCTGCTCGCCCGCTGGGACGCCGGTGGCTCCGAGGCCGACTTCGTCGCCAAGATGAACGAGACCGCCGCCGAACTCGGCATGAAGAACACCACCTACACCGACCCCTCCGGCCTCAGCCCGGACACGGTCAGCACCGCCGAGGATCAGGTCATCCTCGGCAAGGCGGCCATGGAGGACCCGGTGTTCCGGCAGATCGTGCGGATGCCCGAGTACTACGACAGCAACGGCGAGCGGCACGGCAACTGGAACCACCTCGTGCCCATGAACGGCACCGTCGGCATCAAGACCGGTACCACCACCACCGCGCTCGGCAATCTCCTCTTCGCCGCCGAGCAGACCGTGGGCGAGGAGACCCGGCTCATCGTCGGCGCCGTGCTGCGGCAGCCGCCGGACCCGGTGGACCTGTCGATCCTCACCGGGGCGCTCAACGCGGGCAGGACGCTCATCGAGTTCGCCCAGCAGGAGCTGATCGAGGAGACGGTGCTCTCGGCGGGCGACATCGTCGGCTACGTGGACGACGGACTCGGCGGGCGGACCCCGGTGGCCGTCACCGAGGACGTGAAAGCGGCCGGCTGGCCGGGGCTGAAGCTGCGTGTGGAGCTGACCGCCGGTGAGGACGCCGTACCGCACTCCGCCGCCGCCGGGACCGAGGTCGGCACGCTGACGGTCGGCGACGGCACGGGCGGCAGCGAGACGACCGTTCCGGTGGCGCTCGCCGAGGACCTGACCGAGCCCGGGTTCGGCGCCAAGCTGCTCCGGTTGGGCTGATCGGGGCCGGGTGGGCCCGTGCCGCGTGCTACCGCGTGGTACGGGCCCTTCCGCCGCCGGGCAGGCGATAGCATCGCCCGGTGGCGCGATCACCACAGGACGAGGCGGCGTGGCGGGACCTGGACCCGGCCACCCGGGCGAGGCTGGATTTCCTCGACCCGGAGGATTTCACCGTGGGCCGCACGGCCGAGGCGGCCGAGCAGTGGCAGCGGTTCACCACCATTCTCGACAAGGCCGAGAACTACCGGTCCGCGCGCTGAGTCCGGCGCCCGGCGGGGGCCCGGCGCGCGGACGGTGCCGCGTCAGGCCGGGCAGGTGTCGAGCATCGCGGCCAGCTCGTCGTGTTCGTCCTGGGTGACCGTCAGGTCGTACCCGTGCTTGACCTCGGTCCACGCCAGCGCGTACTCGCACCAGAACTCCTCCAGCGGTGGCTGCCAGTCCTCGGGGCCCTGGTCACCCTTGGACCGGTTGGAGGCGGCGCTGACACCGAGCAGCTGCGGTCCGGTGAGGTCGTTGGCGAAGGCGGCGCGCCGTTCCTCGTCCCAGCTGTCGGCGCCGGAGCGCCAGGCGTTGGCGAGCGGCACCATGTGGTCGATGTCGACGTCCTTGGCCTCGTTCAGGGTGACGCCGTCGTAGGCGCTGTACCAGGTGCCCGAGGTGGGCTGGCAGTTGTCGTCGGTGACGACGTCCTCGCCGTCGCGCTGGAGTACCTGCTGGCGTGCCGTGCAGCCGTCGGTGGAGGCCCAGTGGGGGAACTTGTCCCGGTTGTAGCCGCTCATGGAGCCCTGTTCGGCGATCGTCAGCTCGCCGAGCCGGGTGCGGGCGTCCTCGGGGGTGGGCAGTCCGGGGAGCGCCGTGACGATGAAGTCGGTGGCCGGTGGGGCGCCGTCGGCCGGCGGCGTGCTGTCCGTGGCGCGGTCCGCGGGCTCGGCGGCGTCCTCCACCGTGCAGCCGCCGAGCGCCAGAGCGCTGCTGACGGCTATGGCGACTGCGACTGCGATATGACGGCCGCGCATGTGGCCCACCCCATGTTTCTGTTGAGTTCCGTGCTTGACCGATGACGATCTTATGGGCCGGCACGGAACGTCAACATGGTGGTGAAGGAGTCAGCCACCGGCGCGCGGACGCCGGGTCACCTCAGGCGGAGGCGGCGGCGAACTGGGCCAGGAACGCCTCGTCGAAGGCCGGGAGGTCACCGGGTTTGCGGCTGGTGATGAGGGTGTTGGGGCCGTTGTTGTCGATGACGACGGGCTCGTCCACCCAGGTGCCCCCGGCGTTGCGGATGTCGGTCTTGAGGCTGGGCCAGGAGGTGAGGGTCCGGCCGCGTACGGTGTCGGCCTCCACCAGGGTCCACGGTGCGTGGCAGATGGCCGCGATGGGGCGTCCGGTGGCGAAGAAGCCGTTGATGAACGCCAGGGCGCGGCTGCTGAGCCGCAGCGCGTCGGGGTTGGCCACGCCGCCCGGCAGGACCAGGCCGTCGTAGGACTCGACCGAGGCTTCGGCGACGGTCTCGTCGACGGGGAAGGTGTCCGCCTTGTCGAGGTGGTTGAACGCCTGGATCCGGCCACCGTGGGTGGAGATCAGGCGGGGTTCTCCGCCGGCTGCGAGCAGAGCGTCCCAGGGGTCGGTGAGTTCGATCTGCTCCACGCCTTCGGGGGCTACGAGGAAGGCCACGCGCACGACGGTCACGTCCTTTCGCTTCCGGTCCTGTGGGTGTCGTGCCGGTGCGGGTGCCCCGTCGGCGGGGCGGTCATGCATGGGCGGGGGCGGGAAATCCGGTGCGGGAGCGGGGGCGGTGGGCGACGGTTTCCGGCCAGGGGCCGGGCCGGGAGGTCAGGTGACCGGGAAGACGGCGGTGCCGGGTCCCGGCGGCGTCAGCCCGCGGCGCCGCCCTCCTCGGCCAGCGGCCGGGCCAGCAGCATCACGGGGGCGCCGGCGAGCCGGGTGACGATGACGGTGGCCCGGTGCGGGCCGCTGGGCCTGAGGCGCTTGCGCAGCTCGTCGGGGTCGATGGCCGAGCCGCGCTTCTTGATGGTCACGGTGCCCGCGCCGCGTTCGCGGAGCAGGGCGCGCAGCCGTTTCACGTTGAACGGCAGGACGTCGGTCAGTTCGTACCCGGTGGCGTACGGGGTGGTGGCCGGGGTGTCCGTGGTGATGTACGCGATGGTCGGGTCGAGCAGCCGTCCGTCGAGCTGGGCGGCGACCTCGGCCACCAGGTGGGCGCGGATGACCGCACCGTCCGGCTCGTACAGGTACCGTCCCGGCTCGCCGGCCGGGGCTTGCCCGGTGGCGCCGGTGAGGGTGGCCCCGGCGGGCAGCAGGGTGGCGCGGCGGGTGCCGGGGGCGCCGGTGCCGAACCAGAGCACCGCTTCCTTGACCTCGCCGCGGTCGGAGACCCACTCGGCCTCGGCACCGCCGGGGACGGCCTCGTGCGGGATGCCGGGGGCGGTCTTCAGCGCGGCGTACGGGGTGCGGGCGGCGGCGCCGACGGCCCAGGACAGCGGGGGCGAGTACGCCTCGGGGTCGAAGATCCGGCCGCGTCCGCCGCGCCGGGCGGGGTCGACGAACACCGCGTCGCAGCCCGCCGTGTGCTCCTCGCGGACCTCGGCGCAGCGCACTTCGATCAGGCCGTCCAGGCCGAGGGCGGCGGCGTTGGCCTCGGCGACGGCGCAGGTGAGCGGGTCGCGGTCGACGGCGAGGACGGAGATGCCGGCCCGGGCCAGGGCGATGGCGTCGCCGCCGATGCCGCTGCACAGGTCGGCGACGCGCCGTACCCCCAGTCCGGTCATCCGCCGGGCGCGCCAGGCGGCGACGGAGGCGCGGGTGGCCTGTTCGACGCCGTGCGGCGTGAAGTACATGCGGGCGGCGTCCGCGCCGAACTTCGCCGCCGCGCGCTGCCGCAGGCGTGCCTGGCCGAGGGCGGCGGAGACGAGGTGGGCGGGGTGGTCGCGGCGCAGCCGGGTGGCGAGGGCGAGTTCGTCGGCCGGGTCGAAGTCCCGCAGGTGGTCGAGGAGCTGTTGTCCTTCGGGGCTCAGCAGGGCGTCGAAGGTCGGTCGGGCGGAGGAATCGGGTGCGGCCACGTGGGTCATTCTCCCCGGCGGGCCGGAACGTCGCGCCGGGAGTCCCCGGTGGGCGGTGCCAGCATCCGCCCCATGAGGATCATAAGACAAGTACGACAAACATCATTTTTCTGGACCGGGGTCGCCGGCTCCGGACTCGCGGTGCTCGGCCTGACCCTCCTCTCCTGCGGCACCGCGACCACGGCCGCACCCGCCGCCGACACCGCCGCAGCGGGTCTGGGCGCACCGCAGCGCGCCCAGGCGCGTACGGTGGCCGACGCGCTCACCACGTACGCCGACCACCTCGCCGCGGCCGAGAAGCTGCGGCTCGCCGCCGCCAAGCGCTGGGGGCTGGCCAAGGCACCGCTGCGCCCGCCCGCGCCGCCCGACCGGAAGCCGGAGCTGACCTCGGAACCCGGCCACATCGGCGGCGAGGGCCTGCCGCCCGTCATCACCCGGGTCCCCACCGAGGACAAGGTCGTCTTCCTCACCATCGACGACGGCGCCCACAAGGACCCGGAGCTGCTGGACATGCTCCGCGAACTCGACATCCCCGTCAGCGCCTTCCTCTCCGACTACGTGGCGCGCGACGACTACGACTACTTCCGGACCGCCCGCGACGACGGCTGGGGCATCCACAACCACACCGTCAACCACCGGGAACTCCCCACGCTCTCCGCCGCCGGACAGAAGGAGGAGATCTGTGCCCAGCAGGACACCCTGGAGGAGGAGATGGGCGAGCGCCCCACTCTCTTCCGCCCGCCGTACGGGGCCTACGACCGCGACACCCTGCGCGCCGCCGCGTCCTGCGGCGTGGAGGTGGTCCCGCTGTGGGCCGAGGAGGCGTTCCCCGACCGCATCGCCTGGGGGCGCGAGGACAGGAAACTGCACCCGGGCGACATCATCCTCACCCATTTCCGGGGCGAGAAGGAGTGGAAGGGCACGATGCCCGACATGATCCGGCGGGTCGTCGACACGGCCACCGCGCAGGGTTTCGCCATCGCCAGACTGGAGGACTACCTCTGAGGTCAGCGGGGTACGGCGGTCTCCGTGGACGCCGTCGCGGAGGCGCGCGCTGGCACTCTGGTTGACTGAGTGCTAATCGCCGCCTACTCTCAATTCTGGCACTCTCCACCGGCGAGTGCCAGCGATGCGCGACGGGCGGATCCGGCACCCGCGACGACGGGTCCTCCAGGGCGCTATCCCAAGACAGCAGACCCTTAAGAGCTCTCCGAAGGGGGAGGTCGGACGTGACCGCCACCACCAGTTCCAAGGTTGCCATCAAGCCGCTCGAGGACCGCATTGTGGTCCAGCCGCTCGACGCCGAGCAGACCACGGCCTCCGGCCTGGTCATTCCGGACACCGCGAAGGAGAAGCCCCAGGAGGGCACCGTCCTCGCCGTGGGCCCGGGCCGCTTCGAGAACGGCGACCGTCTGCCGCTCGACGTCAAGGTCGGCGACATCGTGCTGTACAGCAAGTACGGCGGCACCGAGGTGAAGTACAACGGCGAGGAGTACCTGGTGCTCTCCGCCCGCGATGTGCTCGCCATCATCGAGAAGTAAGCCCCAAGCGCTTCACTTCACCCGGCCGCGCCCCGGCTCCCCGTCACCGACAGCCGGGAGAGGGGCGCGGCTGCCTTTTCGCCCCGAGCTACCAGCTCGCTCCAGCTTCCACATACTTTTACGAGGGATACGCACGTCATGGCGAAGATCCTGAAGTTCGACGAGGACGCCCGGCGCGCCCTCGAGCGCGGTGTCAACCAGCTCGCCGACGCGGTGAAGGTGACCATCGGTCCCAAGGGCCGCAACGTCGTCATCGACAAGAAGTTCGGCGCCCCCACCATCACCAACGACGGTGTCACCATCGCCCGTGAGGTGGAGATCGAGGACGCCTACGAGAACCTCGGCGCCCAGCTGGTGAAGGAGGTGGCGACCAAGACCAACGACATCGCGGGTGACGGCACCACCACCGCCACCGTCCTGGCCCAGGCGCTCGTCCGCGAGGGGCTGCGCAACGTCGCCGCCGGTGCCTCCCCGGCCGCCCTGAAGAAGGGCATCGACGCCGCGGTCCGCGCCATCTCCGACGACCTGCTGGCCAGCGCCCGCCCGATCGACTCCAAGGAGGACATCGCCGCCGTCGCCGCGCTGTCCGCCCAGGACAAGCAGGTCGGCGAGCTGATCGCCCAGGCGATGGACAAGGTCGGCAAGGACGGTGTCATCACCGTCGAGGAGTCCCAGACCTTCGGCCTGGAGCTCGACTTCACCGAGGGCATGGCCTTCGACAAGGGCTACCTGTCCCCGTACTTCGTCACCGACCAGGAGCGTATGGAGGCCGTCCTCGACGACCCGTACATCCTGATCCACCAGGGCAAGATCTCCGCCATCCAGGATCTCCTCCCGCTGCTGGAGAAGATCATGCAGTCCGGCGGAGCCTCCAAGCCGCTGCTGATCATCGCCGAGGACGTCGAGGGCGAGGCCCTGTCCACCCTCGTCGTCAACAAGATCCGCGGCACCTTCAACGCGGTCGCGGTCAAGGCGCCCGGCTTCGGTGACCGCCGCAAGGCCATGCTGGGTGACATCGCCACCCTCACCAACGCCACCGTGATCTCCGAGGAGGTCGGCCTCAAGCTGGAGCAGGCCGGTCTCGACGTGCTCGGCACCGCCCGCCGCGTCACCGTCACCAAGGACGACACCACCATCGTGGACGGCGCCGGTGACACCGCCGACGTCGCCGGCCGGGTCGCCCAGATCAAGGCCGAGATCGAGACCACCGACTCCGACTGGGACCGCGAGAAGCTCCAGGAGCGCCTCGCCAAGCTGGCCGGCGGCGTGTGCGTGATCCGGGTCGGCGCCGCCACCGAGGTGGAGCTGAAGGAGAAGAAGCACCGTCTGGAGGACGCCATCTCCGCGACCCGCGCCGCGGTCGAGGAGGGCATCGTCCCCGGTGGTGGCGCCTCGCTGGTGCACGCCGCCAAGGTGCTGGAGGGCGGCCTGGGCAAGGAGGGCGACGAGGCCACCGGTGTCGCCGTCGTCCGCCGCGCCGTCGTCGAGCCGCTGCGCTGGATCGCCGAGAACGCCGGCCTTGAGGGCTACGTCATCACCTCCAAGGTCGCCGAGCTGGACAAGGGCGAGGGCTACAACGCCGCCACCGGCGAGTACGGCGACCTGGTGAAGGCCGGCGTCATCGACCCGGTCAAGGTCACCCGCTCCGCGCTGGAGAACGCCGCCTCCATCGCCTCCCTGCTGCTCACCACCGAGACCCTCGTGGTGGAGAAGAAGGAAGAGGAGCCGGAGGCCCCCGCCGGCGGTCACGGCCACAGCCACTGAGCCGTCGCCGCGAGGCACCGGAAGGCACCGGAAGGCCCCCGTCCCGCCCGTTCACCCGGGTGGGGCGGGGGCCTTCCCCCGTCACGGTGTGCGGCGGCGTACCGCCTCCGGCGGCGCCGTCAGGTCTCGACCAGGCCGAGCTGGGCCATCACCCCGAGCTGGTCCCAGTTCCACCAGCCCTCGGCGATCTTCCCGTCCTCGAAACGGAACGTGGTGTGGCCGGTGATGGTCAGCGGCCGGCCGGTCGGCTCCAGTCCCAGGTACTCACCGGAGTGGGTCCCCGTCACCGTCCACCGGGTCGTCACCAGCTTCCCCTCGGCGATCTGCTCCTCGATGACGAACACCGGCTCGAAGGCGCTGAGGTACATCCCCATCTGCTCCTTCAGCTCCCGCAGACCCAGCGGGCCGGCCGCGTTGGCCGGGTCGTGGTCGGCGTAGTCCGGGCTCAGGAGCCCGTCCGCCGCGCCGATCTCCCGGTCATTGATCACGGTCTCGAAGAAGGCACGCGCCGCACGCTTGTTGAGCTGCTCGTCGCGGACGACGTCCAGGTCGGTGAACCGGGGGACGTCGTCGCACAGTTCCATCATCTCCTTGAATATCCGGTCGGTCTCCGGGAGTTTCGAATTCCTCATCGCCTCCTCGTACGAGGGAAACTCCACGATCTCCACGACATGAGTGGAATCCGACCGGTCCTTGCCGACGATCGAGTGGGTAGCCGTACGCTTCCCCCTCGTCGCCTCGGTCCAGCGGTCCATGAGACGGTCCATCTCACCGACCCTGGAGGTCTTGAGGTCGATTACTTGCACGAACGTCATGACCGATTCCCTCGGGAGAGTGCATTCACCTCATATCTTCAGCGTAAAACCGGCAGGACGGTCATGTCCTCCTACCCGCCCGGGGTATCCGTTCCCGGCGCCTCCCGCCGCGGCCCGTACTTCCGCCCCGCCCGGCTGGTGATCCCGCCCAGCGCCCCGCGCGGCACCAGCTTCGCCGCGCCGAGCAGCGCCTTGTACCGGGGATCGGGGATCGACACCGTGCGGCCCCTGGCCAGGTCCCGCAGGCCCGCGTCCACCACCTTGTCCGCGTCCAGCCACATCCAGTCCGGGATGGCCTTGGTCCCCATCCGCGCCCGTGCGTGGAACTCGGTCCGCACGAACCCCGGGCACAGCGCCATCAGCCGCACCCCGTTGCCCGCCATGTCCCGGGCCGCCCCCTGGGTGAACTGCACGACCCACGCCTTCGACGCCCCGTAGGTGCCGCGCGGGACGAACGCCGCCACCGACGCGACGTTCACCACCCCGCCGCGCCGCCGCTCCCGCATGCTGACGACGGCCGCCGTGGTCAGCCGCAGCACCGCCTCGCAGTGCACCTTCAGCATCCGCAGCTCATCGTCCATGGGCACGTCCGGATAGCTGCCCTTGAGGCCGAAGCCGGCGTTGTTGACCAGCAGGTCCACGGGATGACGGCGGTCACCGAGCCGTTCCTCGACCGCCGCGATCCCCTCGTCCTCGGCCAGATCGGCGACCAGCACCGCCGCTTCGATCGCGTGCCGGTCGTGCAGCTCGGCCGCCGTGCTCCGCAGCCGCTGCGCGTCCCGTGCCACCAGCACCAGATTGTGGCCGTCCCGCGCCAGCCGCCGGGCGAAGGCGGCCCCGATACCGGCGGTGGCTCCCGTCACCAATGCAGTTGTCATGCGGAGACGGTAGCCGGTCGGCTCCGGTCAGTCCCGGCGGGTTGGCGTGTTCGCGTCCACCAGGTTCCGGCGGGCCCGGCCCATCAGTTCCTCGCGCTCGTCCTCGGTCAGCCCGCCCCACACCCCGTAGGGCTCGCGCACCGACAGCGCGTGCGCCGCGCACTCCGACCGGACCGGGCAGCGCATGCACACCTCCTTGGCCTGCGCCTCGCGCGCGCTGCGGGCGGCACCGCGCTCGCCCTCGGGGTGGAAGAAGAGGGAACTGTCCACGCCCCGGCACGCGGCGAGCAGCTGCCAGTCCCAGAGATCGGCGTTCGGGCCCGGAAGCCGGGAGAAATCTGCCATGAGAGTGTCCCATCGGATACGAGCTGTCGTCGGTCCGGCTTGATCAGTCCACATCCGCCGCCGTTGGGCAGATGTAAATATGACTACCAGCCGAATATATCCGGAAACCTCTTAAAACGGGCAGGCACGGCTAAATAGGGCAAAAACGAATGTTCGGCGTGTTGGGTGAAGCGCGCCTATCGCGTGACGGAATCGTCACGTAGAGTGCTGAAGGCTGTGGGGTTGATAGCCCAAGGACGATCGCAGGTGAAGTACGGAAGCCGTAACTCTTTCGGGTGACCGTCGTTGAGAGGGCGGAGGCGGTTGATGGAAGAGACCACCGCCGGGCCAGGGGGCCCGGGGCCGTCAATCGCACAGGTGACGACATACAACAGCCTGGAGGCTCAACGTGATGCGCATCAGCTGCGGAGGCCGGCCATGACGTCCGTTCTTGTCTGCGACGACTCCCCGCTCGCGCGGGAAGCCCTGCGCCGAGCGGTCGCCACCGTGCCCGGCGTGGAGCGGGTCACCACGGCCGCCAACGGCGAGGAAGTCCTCCGCCGCTGGGGTGCCGACCGGTCCGATCTCATCCTGATGGACGTCCGGATGCCGGGGCTCGGAGGTGTGGAGACCGTGCGGCGGCTGCTGTCGGCCGACCCGGGCGCCCGCATCATCATGCTCACCGTGGCCGAGGACCTCGACGGTGTCGCCCTCGCTGTCGCGGCGGGCGCCCGTGGTTACCTGCACAAGGACGCCTCGCGCGCCGAGCTGCGGGCCACCGTCACCCAGGCCCTGGCCGACCCCACCTGGCGGCTCGCCCCGCGCCGGCTGCGCTCGTCCGACATGGGCGCCGCCCCCACCCTCACCGCACGCGAGATCCAGGTGCTGGAGGGAATGAGCCACGGGCGGTCCAACGCCGAGATCGGGCGTGAGCTTTTTCTCTCCGAGGACACCGTCAAGACCCACGCCCGCCGGCTGTTCAAAAAGCTCGGGGCATCCGACCGGGCACATGCCGTGGCCTTGGGTTTCCGCTGGGGCCTGGTCCGCTGAAACGGCCGGGCCACACGGGCCGGACGGGGAGGGGCGGCCCGTGTCTGTCGCCCCGTCCGGCACGGAGCGGGCCTGAAACTTTCCCCGGTGCCGCATGCTTGAAGCATGACGCTCCTTGGGGACGAGCCGGCCACGTGCGAGGGGAGGGCCCGGGACATGACGGGCAGCAGTGCTCCCGCTCCGAACGCTGCGAAGACATCTCAGCACGCTTCACATAACGCTTCGGTGCACAACTCACCACACGGTGCACCGGACCGCGGCGCGACGGTGCACCATGGACCGATGCGCGATGACGAGACCACGGCGATCGGCGCCCTCGTCCATCGGGCCGCCGAGGGCGACGCCCAGGCGACTCATGACCTGCTCGCCCACGTGCACCCGCTGGCGGTGCGCTACTGCCGCACCCGGCTGGCACGGCTGCCGGGTGAGGCCAGACACTTCGTCGACGACCTGGCGCAGGAAGTGTGCCTGGCGGTGCTCTACGCCCTGCCCCGGTACCGCGACACCGGCCGGCCCTTCGACGCCTTCGTGGTGGCCATCGCCCAGCACAAGGTCGCCGACCTGCAACGCGCGGCCATGCGCGGCCCCGGCTCCACCGTCCTGCCCTCCGACGAGATGCCCGAACGGGCGGACGACTCGCTGGGGCCCGAGGAACGGGCGCTGCTGAGCAGCGACGCCGAATGGGCCCGCAAACTCCTGGCCAACCTTCCCGATCACTTGCGCGAGCTGGTGCTCCTGCGGGTGGCGATCGGACTGACCGCCGAGGAGACCGGGCAGAAGCTCGGCATGTCCCCGGGGGCCGTGCGGGTGGCACAGCACCGGGCGCTCAGCCGGCTGCGGGCGCTCGCCGGGCGCTGACGCATGCGGCGAGTATCACGGCCGGGACGTAAGCACGCGGTAAGAGTGAGTCCCGGGTTCCGCTTAGCATGGACAGCCAGGCTGGGCAAGGGTGCGTAGGCCGGATGGATGCGTGCGTGCGGAGGTAAGCAGCGCGTGAGCCGCGAGCGTGGAGAGGCAGTCGCAGTCATGAGTGATTACACCGATGGAGTGCCGGACAAGTTCGCTGCCCTCGGGCTGACCTTCGACGATGTGCTGCTGCTGCCGGGCGCGGCCGACATGGCCCCCGGCGACATCGACACCTCCTCGTACATCTCCCGCAACGTCCGGGTGAACGTCCCGCTGCTGTCGGCGGCCATGGACAAGGTCACCGAGGCCCGGATGGCCATCGCGATGGCGCGCCAGGGCGGGGCGGGCGTCCTGCACCGCAATCTGTCCATCGAGGAGCAGGCCGCCCAGGTCGACCGGGTCAAGCGCTCCGAGTCGGGCATGGTCACCGACCCGATCACCATCCGGCCCGACGCCTCGCTGCGCGAGGCGGACGAGCTGTGCGGGCGGTTCCGGATCAGCGGCGTGCCCGTCACGGACGCGGCCGGCAAGCTGCTGGGCATCGTGACCAACCGCGACATGGCCTTCGAGTCGGACCGCAGCCGCCAGGTGCGCGAGGTCATGACGCCGATGCCGCTGGTCACCGGCCAGGTCGGGATCTCCGGCGAGCAGGCCATGGAACTGCTGCGCCGGCACAAGATCGAGAAGCTGCCGCTGGTGGACGCGGACGGCCGGCTCGGCGGGCTGATCACCGTCAAGGACTTCGTCAAGGCGGAGAAGTACCCGAACGCCGCCAAGGACGCCGAGGGCCGGCTGATCGTGGGCGCGGCCGTCGGTGTCGCCGGGGACGCGTACGAGCGGGCCCAGGCGCTGATCGAGGCCGGCGTGGACTTCGTCGTCGTGGACACCGCGCACGGGCACTCCAAGCTCGTCCCGGACATGGCCGCCAAGATCAAGTCGAACTACGACCGGGTCGATGTCGTGGCCGGCAACGTGGCCACCCGGGACGGCGCCAAGGCCCTGGTGGACGCGGGCGTCGACGGCATCAAGGTCGGGGTCGGCCCCGGCTCGATCTGCACCACCCGGGTGGTGGCCGGCATCGGGGTGCCGCAGGTCACCGCGATCTACGAGGCGTCGCTCGCGGCCCGCGAGGCCGGTATCCCGGTGATCGGCGACGGCGGCCTCCAGTACAGCGGCGACATCGCCAAGGCGCTGGTGGCCGGCGCGGACACGGTGATGCTGGGCTCCCTGCTGGCGGGCTGCGAGGAGTCGCCGGGCGAGCTGCAGTTCATCAACGGCAAGCAGTTCAAGTCGTACCGCGGCATGGGGTCGCTGGGCGCCATGCAGTCGCGCGGCGAGAAGCGCTCCTACTCCAAGGACCGCTACTTCCAGGAGTCCATCGGCGACGACGACAAGCTGATCCCCGAGGGCATCGAGGGCCAGGTGCCCTACCGCGGGCCGCTGGCCTCCGTCGTGCACCAGCTGGTGGGCGGGCTGCACCAGTCGATGTACTACCTGGGCGGCCGCACCGTGCCCGAGATCAAGGAGCGCGGCCGGTTCGTCCGGATCACGGCGGCGGGCCTCAAGGAGAGCCACCCGCACGACATCCAGATGACGACCGAGGCCCCCAACTACTCGCGGCGCTGAACCCGGGGATACTGGGACGTCTGCCGGGAGAAGCACAGGGAAAGGCTCAGCACGTGACGGAGATCGAGATCGGGCGCGGCAAGCGCGGGCGGCGGGCTTACGCGTTCGACGACATCGCGGTGGTGCCCAGCCGGCGTACGCGGGACCCCAAGGAGGTGTCGATCGCCTGGCAGATCGACGCCTACCGCTTCGAGCTGCCGTTCCTGGCCGCCCCGATGGACTCGGTGGTGTCGCCGGCGACGGCGATCCGCATCGGGGAGATGGGCGGCCTCGGGGTGCTGAACCTCGAAGGGCTGTGGACCCGCTACGAGGACCCCGAGCCGCTGCTGGCGGAGATCGCCGGACTGCCGGAGGAGAGCGCCAACCGGCGGCTCCAGGAGATCTACGCCGCGCCGATCCGCGAGGAGCTGATCGGGCAGCGCATCAAGGAGGTGCGGGACGCGGGCGTGGTGACGGCCGCGGCTCTCTCGCCGCAGCGCACCGCGCAGTTCTCCAAGGCCGTGGTGGACGCGGGCGTGGACCTGTTCGTGATCCGCGGCACCACCGTCTCGGCCGAGCACGTGTCGGGCGCGGCCGAGCCGCTGAACCTCAAGCAGTTCATCTACGAGCTGGACGTGCCGGTGATCGTGGGCGGCTGCGCCACGTACACGGCGGCCCTGCACCTGATGCGGACGGGCGCCGCCGGTGTGCTGGTCGGCTTCGGCGGCGGCGCGGCGCACACCACGCGCAACGTGCTGGGCATCCAGGTGCCGATGGCGACCGCGGTGGCGGACGTGGCGGCGGCGCGCCGGGACTACATGGACGAGTCGGGCGGCCGGTACGTGCACGTGATCGCGGACGGCGGCGTCGGCTGGTCGGGCGACCTGCCGAAGGCGATCGCCTGCGGCGCGGACGCGGTGATGATGGGCTCGCCGCTGGCCCGGGCCACGGACGCGCCGGGGCGCGGGAACCACTGGGGCATGGAGGCGGTGCACGAGGATGTGCCGCGCGGCAAGAAGGTGGAGCTCGGGACGGTCGGCACGACGGCCGAGATCCTGACCGGCCCCTCGCACATCCCGGACGGCTCGATGAACTTCTTCGGCGCGCTGCGCCGGGCGATGGCGACGACGGGCTACTCGGAACTCAAGGAGTTCCAGCGCGTGGAGGTCACGGTCGCGGCGTCGCGTTAACGCGATGGAGTGATCATTTCCCTCGATCGGCGGTACGGCGCGCGGACGCCCGCATGATGGTGCCGGGGCACCCATGCGGGCGTAGCCTGTCACCAGAGAGGGAAGGGGCGGAAAGTGACGATGATCGCCGAAGGCGCCATCGATTCTGCCGATGATTCCGTGACCGAGCCGGTGAAGAAGCCACGAATGGACCCCATCGATCTGCTGATCGCGCTCGAAGAGGCTGTGGATGTGCCGCTTCGGCCCGAGTTCATCGAGGGGATGGCGATCGTGCCACCACAGCCCGGAGACGCGCACAACCGAGGCGCGGGCGAGCTGTACTTCCAACTGCGTTCCGCTGGATTTCAGCTGGCAGGGCTGGGCAACGGATTTCGGTCGGGAATCAAGGGCGAGCGGACGCAGGGCTTGCTGATTCCGGACTTCTACGTGCTGCGCCGTCTGCCCTCCGAGGTCGACGAAGCGTACTGCCGGGCCCACAAGGGCTGGTACTCGGTCGATCTGCTGGATCTGGTCGGCGAGGTCACCTCCAGCAACCATGAGACGGACACCGGACCCAAGTACCGGACGTACGCGGCTGCCGGGGTCCCCGTGTACGTGCTGATCCACCGGGACGAGAAGAAGGCGTACGCCTATTCGGACCCGAAGCCGGGTGATGAGTCGGCCAAGGCGCGCTACGCCACCAAGGTCGAGGTCGATCTGGGGCGTGCACTTCCGCTGCCCGAGCCCTACCCGGCGCTGGACACATCGGTTTTCCTGGCCGGGTAGCCGTCGCCTCCAGGCCGGTGCGGCCGGCGGGTCACAGCCGGTGGGCGGCGCCGGCGGGGGTGGCGCCGCGGGTGTCCAGGAGCAGCTGGGCCTTGGCGGCCAGGCCCTGGAGGTCGTAGACGGAGTGGTGCTGGAGCAGCAGGGTGAGGTCGGCTCCGGCGGCGGCCTCGTAGAGGGAGTCGGCGCGGGGGACGGGGGCGCCGCCGACCCGCCATTGGGTGACGTAGGGGTCGTGGAAGCTGAGCCGGCCGCCGAGGTCGGTGAGGCGGCGGGCGATCTCCCGGGCCGGGGCGCCCTGCTGGTCGGGGAGGTCGGGCCGGTAGGTGACGCCGAGGAGCAGCAGCCGGGCGCCGCGTACGGACTTGCCGTACTCGTTGAGGAGGGTGGCGGCGCGCTGGGTGACGTACCCGGGCATCCGTGAGTTGACCTCCTGGGCGAGTTCCACCATGCGCAGCCGGCCGGGGGCGACGTCCATGGGGGCGGCGTGGCCGCCGACGCCGGGGCCGGGGCGGAAGGCGCGGAAGCCGAAGGGCTTGGTCTCGGCGCAGCGCACCACGTCCCACAGGTCGACGCCGAGTTCGTGGCAGAGCACGGCCATTTCGTTGACGAGCGCGATGTTGACGTGCCGGTAGTTGGTTTCGAGGACCTTGACGGTCTCGGCCTCCCGGACGCCCTTGGCGCGGACGACCTTGTCGGTGAGCCGTCCGTAGAAGGCCGCGGCGGCCTCGGTGCAGGCGGGGGTGAGGCCGCCGATGACGCGGGGGGTGGCGGCGTAGTCGTGGTGGCGGTTGCCGGGGTCGAGGCGGCCGGGGGCGTGGGCGAGGTGGAAGTCGCGTCCGGCGCGCAGCCCCGATCCGGCTTCGAGGGCGGGGGCGAGGAGTTCTTCGGTGGTGCCGGGGGGCACGGCGGATTCGAGGACGACGAGGGTGCGCGGGCGCAGCCGGGGCGCGAGGACGTGGGCGTACTCCAGGACGCCGGTCAGGTCGAGGGAGCGCTGGTCGGCGGCGGGCGGGGTGGGGGCGCAGATGAGGGCGGTGCGGACCCGGGTGAGGAGGGCCGGGTCGGTGCCGGCGTGGAAGCCGGCGGCCAGCATGCGGCGCAGGTCAGCGGCGGCGAGGGTGCTGCCGGCCGGGGGGCGGCCCGCGTTGAGTTCGGTGGCGGTGTGCTGGTCGTCGGTGTAGCCGACGGTGCCGACCCCGATGGCGGAGGCGGCCTGTGCGGCGGGCAGACCCAGATGGCCGAGTCCCAGGACGGCGAGGTCAGCGGGCATGTGCGGCGGCTTCCCTTCTCCCCTGTGCGTGGAGCGCACCTATATGACATATATAGCGGATTGTCAGTTCGGTGGGGTTTGTGCCGCGCGGAGCCCCCGGAAATGGGAGAGCATCGAGAAGCGGGTCACCACCGGCGGGATCGGCGAGCGAGGGGGCGGGACTCGGAGCAGCGAACGACGAGGAGGCACCGTGAAGACAGCGACCCTGGGACCCGGGCAGCGGGCCGAGGCACTCGCCCGGATGGCCGAACGCGAGCTGGACGTTCTCGTGGTGGGCGGCGGCGTCGTCGGCGCCGGCACCGCGCTGGACGCGGTGACCCGGGGCCTGAGCACCGGCATCGTCGAGGCCAGGGACTGGGCGTCCGGCACCTCCTCCCGGTCCAGCAAGCTCATCCACGGCGGACTGCGCTACCTGGAGATGCTCGACTTCGCCCTCGTGCGTGAGGCGCTCAAGGAACGCGGACTGCTGCTCGGCCGCCTCGCCCCGCACCTGGTCAAGCCGGTGCCGTTCCTCTACCCGCTCCAGCACCGCGGCTGGGAGCGGCTGTACGCGGGCACCGGCGTCGCGCTGTACGACGTCATGTCCCTCTCCTCCGGCCACTCCCGCGGCCTGCCCCGCCACCGTCACCTCACCCGGCGGCACGCGCTGCGGGTCGCCCCCTGCCTGAAGAAGGAGGCGCTGGTCGGCGCGCTCCAGTACTACGACGCCCAGATGGACGACGCCCGCTACGTCGCCACCCTGGTCCGCACCGCCGCCTCGTACGGGGCGCTGGCCGCCAACCGCACCCGGGTCACCGAGTTCCTGCGCGAGGGCGAACGCGTGGTCGGCGTCAAGGTGACCGACCTGGAGGACAACGGCGCGTACGAGATCCGCGCCCAGCAGGTCGTCAACGCCACCGGCGTGTGGACCGACGACACCCAGGGGATGATCGCCGAACGCGGCCAGTTCCACGTCACCGCCTCCAAGGGCATCCACCTGGTGGTGCCCAAGGACCGCATCCACTCCTCCACCGGGCTGATCCTGCGCACCGAGAAGAGCGTCCTGTTCGTCATCCCCTGGGGCCGGCACTGGATCGTCGGCACCACGGACACCGCCTGGGACCTGGACAAGGCCCACCCGGCGGCCTCCAGCGCCGACATCGACTACCTGCTCGAACACGTCAACTCCGTGCTGGCCGTGCCGCTGACCCGCGACGACGTGGAGGGCGTGTACGCCGGGCTGCGCCCGCTGCTGGCCGGTGAGTCGGACGCCACCAGCCAGTTGTCGCGCGAGCACACGGTCGCGCACCCGGTACCCGGCCTGGTGGTGGTCGCTGGCGGCAAGTACACGACGTACCGGGTGATGGCGAAGGACGCGGTGGACGCCGCCGTGCACGGCCTCGACCAGCGGGTGGCCGACTGCTGCACCGAGGAGATCCAGCTCACCGGGGCCGAGGGCTACCACGCGCTGTGGAACGCGCGGGCCCGGATCGCCGCCCGCACCGGGCTGCACCACACGCGGGTGGAGCATCTGCTCAACCGCTACGGGTCGATGATCGAGGAGATCCTGGAACTGATCGACTCCGACCCCTCGCTGGCCGAGCCGCTGCCGGCCGCTGACGACTATCTGCGGGCCGAGATCGTCTACGCCTGCTCGCACGAACAGGCCCGGCACCTGGAGGACGTGCTGACGCGGCGCACCCGCATCTCCATCGAGACCTTCGACCGGGGGACGCGCAGCGCCCGCGAGTGCGCCGAGCTGATGGCGGGCGTGCTGGGCTGGGACCAGCAGCAGATCGAACGCGAGGTGGAGCACTACCAGAAGCGGGTGGAGGCGGAGCGCGAGTCGCAGCTCCAGCCCGACGACCAGACGGCGGACGCGGCCCGGCTGGGGGCGCCGGACACCGTACCGCTGTAGCGGGGCGGACCGGTCGGCGGTGCACGGGGCCGGAGGGGTCCGGCGGCTCCGGTAGTCCGCGCGCCGGTCAACGTCCCGGCCCGGCCGGGCCGTGACGGCGGGTCGGCCGCCGTCGCCGCAGCCGGGGCGGGCCCGCGCGCACGCGGACGGCACGCGCCCGGCGGCCACCGGCCCCGCGGAATGTGCGGGCCGCACGGACCGGGACGCCCCCGGTCCGGCACCCGGGCCGGGGCCAAGGGGCGGGACCTGCCGGGCCGTTCGGTCCGGTGCGGGCCGAACCGCCGCGCCCGCCGGGGGCCGTTCGGTGGCCGGGCCTGGGGCGGGAGCGTCGGCGTCATGGGTCACAATGGCCGGGGAAGCCGGAGGGGACACGACGCATGGGCCAGGACAGCGGGGACATCGGAACCCGAGCCGACGAGCGCACCGGCCGGGCGGCCGGCCGACCGACGCGGGCGGAAGAGGAACGGGCGGAGCGGACCGCCGGATCGTCCGGGGCGGAGCCCGCCGCGATCCGGGACGGCGCACCGGAAGCCGACGCGGCGGCGGACGCGGTGCCGGAACCGGACGCGGGACCGGACGCGGGACCGGACGCGGGACCGGACGCGGAAACGGAACCGGAAACAGAGCCGGAACCGGAAGCGAAGTCGGCGGCGGAAGAGGAACCGGAAACCCGGTCCGGCGCGGCCCGGACGGTCGCAGAACACGAGGAGCATGCCGTGGACCGGGAGCAGCGGACCGCACCGTCCGCCACGGACGGTGCGGCGTCGCGGCCACCGGCCGGGGCGGAACCGGCGGTGGCACTGCGGAAGACGGAGGAGAGCGGGGCCACGGCGGAGGCCGGGGACGCGCCGCGACCGGAACCGGAAGCGGAATCCCCGGCGAAGCCGGAAGCGGAACCCGCGCCGGAACGCGCCGCCGCCTCCCGGGGCGCCGAGCGGGGCTCCGCCTCCCGGCAGCCGGAATCGCCGTCCGCCGGGCCCGCGCCGGACGCCCCGGGCCGGAGCGCGTCCGAACCT
>NZ_JBHWJL010000040.1:0-8475 GCF_042731495.1 Streptomyces sp. NPDC059853 | reverse complement strand
AACCGGCACCGGCCTCCGAACCGACGCCGACCGCCGCAATGGACACCGCCGAGGCCGCCGCCCGGCGGCGCGCCGGTGAGATCGCCGGCCTGGCCACCCCGCCGCCCGGACGGCTGCTGAGCGGCCGTTACCGGCTCATCTCCATCGTGGGCCGCGGCGGCATGGGCACCGTCTGGGAGGCCACCGACGAGATCCTCGGGCGCCAGGTGGCCGTCAAGGAACTCCGCCTCACCAACGGCATCGACGACAGCGAACGCAAGCGCCTGATCACCCGCACCCTGCGCGAGGCCAAGGCCATCGCCACCATCCGCAGCCAGGGCGTGGTCACCATCTACGACGTGGTGGACGAGGGGTCCCGCCCCTGGATCGTGATGGAGCTGATCGAGGGCCGTTCGCTCGCCGACCTCATCCGCGACGACGGCCCGATGCCGCCCGCCCGGGCCGCCGAGATCGGCCTCGCCATCCTCGACGTGCTGCGCGCCGCGCACGACAAGGGCATCCTGCACCGCGACGTGAAGCCGTCCAACGTCCTCATCGCGGACGAGGACGGCCGGATCGTGCTCACCGACTTCGGCATCGCCAAGGTCGAGGGCGACCCCTCGATCACCTCCACCGGCATGCTCGTCGGCGCCCCCTCCTACATCTCCCCGGAGCGGGCGCGCGGCGAATCGCTGGGCCCGGCAGCCGACCTGTGGTCGCTCGGCGCGCTGCTGTACTGCTGCGTCGAGGGCCGCCCGCCGTACGACGAGGGCGGCGCGATCGCCACGCTGTCCGCCGTCATGAACGCCCCGCTGCGCCCCCCGCGCCACGCGTCCGGGCCGCTCACCGAGGCCATCACCGGGCTGCTGGCCAAGTCGCCCAAGCAGCGGCTGGACGAGCCCGGCACCCGCGCCCTGCTGACCGCCGCCCTGACGGCCGAACCGGACAGCTCCGAGGACCGGACCATGGTGGTCGGGCTCCGCACCGCCGGTGCCGCGCCCGCCGACACCTCCGCGCCGCCCGCGCCGCAGCACACGCCCCCCTACGGCGCGCCCGCGCCCGGCCCCGGCCCGGCGGGCGGCGGCAAGCGCGGGCTGATCGTCGCGGCGGTGCTGATCGCCGTGCTGGCGGTCATCGGCACCACGCTGCTCATGACGCGCGGCGGCGGGGACGAGGCCGACGGCGGGCAGCAGGACCAGGAACAGGGCCAGGACCCGGACGGGCCGGAACAGCCCGGTGACGACGGCCCGGCGGACGACGCGGACGGCGGCGCCGGTACGGACCCGGGCACCGACCCCTCCGGCGGCGGCGCGGACCCCGGCACGGATCCGGACGGCGACCCCGGCACCGACCCCGGGCAGCCGCCGGCCGATGACGCGGACTCCGGCGAGTCGTCCGGGGCCCCCGGCACCCGGCCCGAGAACGACGGGGACGGCACCCTGCCGGAGAACCCCCAGGGGTACGCCGAACTGTCCGACGACACCTTCCGGTTCCGGATGTCGCTGCCCGAGGGCTGGCGCCGGACCGGCATCGCCGGCCAGAACTCGGGCGGCATCTTCAGCGCCCCGGACGGGGGACCGCCCAAGGTGCAGGTCGACTTCAACGACACCCCCGGGGACGACGCGGCCGGCGCCTGGCGCGGTCTGGAACCGGCCGTCCGCAACAACAGCACGGACTACCAGCGGATCGGCATCGCGACGGTGGGCTGGCGCGGCTACCCGACCGTCGCCGACTGGGAGTTCGAGCGTACGGAGGCGGGTACGCGGGTACGTGTCCTGAACCGGGGATTCCAGGTCGACCCCGGACGTGGCTACGCCATCATGATCACGTGTGCCGCCGACGCGTGGGACGAGGAGGAGTGCCGCACCCTTCGGGACACCGCTTTCCGTACGTTTTCGCCGTTGCCGTGACTCGGTCCTGATACAGACTGGCTTGGCCAGGAGTTGACGGATCGTCGGCGTGGTATGTCTACGGCCAGTATCGTGAGTGGCCGAGGCACGGAAGCGGTGGGGAGGCGGCGTGGAAACGTACGCGGGGCGGCTGCTGGCCGATCGCTATCGGCTTCCCAGGACGCCGTCCGAGGCGTTCGAACTGGTCGAGTCACGGGCGTTCGACACGGCGAGCGGGCAGGAAGTGCTCGTACGGCAGGTGCCGTTGCCGGAGGTCGTGGACGCCGAGGTGGTCGACGAGGACGGCGGCCGGGCCCGCCCGGCGGGAGCGCGGCGCGGGGTGGGCGACCGGGCCACACGCTCGCCCGAGGACCCGGTGGTGCGCCGGGCCCTGGAAGCGGCGGCCGCCGCCGGGCAGTTGCCGGACCATCCCCGGCTGGACCAGGTCTTCGACGTGTTCGTCCAGGGCGACGGGCTCTGGATCGTGAGCGAACTCGTCCCCGCCAGGCCGCTGGCGGCGGTGCTGGCGGAGTCCCGGCTCGGCCCCTACCGGGCGGCGGAGGTCGCGGCGGATCTGCTGGCGGCGCTGCGGATCGTGCACGCGCACGGCTGGACCCACCGGAACGTCACCACCCGCACCGTGCTGATCTGCGACGACGGCCGGGCGCTGCTGACCGGCCTCGCCTCGGGCGCGGCCGAGGAGGTGCTGTGCGGCTACGACCCGCTGCCGGCCCCGGCGGGGTCCGACCGGCAGTCCCTGCCACCGGGCGGTGGCGGGCAGGCCCCGGGTACGGGCGAGGCCTGGGGCGTGCCCCGGCAGAACCCGGCAGGACCGGCGGCCGGTGCCCCGTGGAGCGGTGACGGCCCCGAGCCGTCGGCCGAGGACCGTTACCGGCGCTGGGCGTCGTCCGGGGGCCAGGGCGCACCGTCCGCCGGCCAGGGATGGCACGGCCGGCCGGACGGCGGCGCGGAGCGCGCCGGACAGGAGCCGTACGCCGCGGCGGGCTGGGACGGCGGCCCCGGCGAGGTCCGGGACGGTGCGCCGCCGCACGGGCCGCAGGCGGCGGGCCGGGACGGCGGGCCGGCGGGCAGCGCGGGCGCGGACGGGTCCGGTGAGCCGACCGGCGGCCAGGGAACGGCGGGGGAGTGGCACGGTCCGGCGGACGGCGCCGGGGAGGAGCCGTACGGCGCCCAGGGCGGCGACGGACAGGGCACGCACGGCGGCGGCCGGGACGGCGCCGGATACGACGGCCGGCACGTACCGGACGGGCCGCAGCCGTACGCCGGCCACGGACCGGGCCCGGACGGCACGGGCGCGTACGGCGCCCCCGCCGGGCACGGCGGCGCGGACGGGTATGACGGCGCGGGCGCGTACGGGGCAGCCGCCGGGCATGACGGTGCGGACGGGTACGGGGCAGCCACCGGGCACGACAGCACAGAGGGGTACGGCCCCGCCGCCGGGCATGACGGCACCAACGGGTACGGTCCTGCCGCCGGGCGCCCCGGCGGTGCGGGGGTGCCCGCCCCGTCCGGGCCGCAGGGGCCGGGGGTTCCGCCCGCCGCCGGGGGGCACGGGCCGCTGGGTGTCGCCGCCGAACGCTGGGACGCCGACCCGGCCGACCCCGGCGTCACCGACCGGTACCGCCGCTGGGGCGGTGGCGGGCCGCAGGCTTCCGCCTCCCAGGGGTTCCCGGCCGCGTGGGACTTCGAGGGCGGTGGCGGCGCCCGGCTCTCCGCCGAGGAGCGGGCCGCGCGCAGCGGCGCCATCGCCGCGTACCGGGCCGGGACGAAGGCCGGAGCGAACGCCGCCGGGACCGCCGCGGGTCCGGGTGCGGGCCCGGCCGCTGGCACCGGTCCTGCGGCGGTTTCCGGCACCGCCGGGAACGGCTCGGGGCCTGCCGCACTGCCCGCGCCCGGTCGCGAGAGCCGCCCCGTGCGGACCGGATGGGATCCGCCGCCCGCCCCGCACGCGGCGATAGAGACCTCGGCCACCCCCCGGTACCGGGGGCCGGACACGGCGCTGGCGGCCGAACGCGCCCGGCAGGCGCGCATCATGACCGTGGGCGCCGTGACCGAGCGCTGGGCGCCGGAGCAGGCCGGGCCCGTGCACGACCACTGGCAGCTCGCCCCGCCGGTCGGCCCGCCCGCCGACTTCTGGGCGCTGGGCGCTCTGCTCTTCCGGGCCGTGCAGGGCCACCCGCCGTACCCGGAGGAGAACCCGGCCGAACTCGTCCAGGCCGTCTGCTCCGAGCCGCCCGCCTTCGCCGAGGAGTGTGGCGCGCTGCGTCCCATCGTCGAGTCGCTGCTGCGGCAGGACCCGACCGAGCGGCCCAGCGCCGAGGAACTGCGCGGCTGGCTCCGCTCATTGCTGCGCAGCGCGCCGGAACCCGAGGTGGGGCGGCGCACGGTCACCACACCGCTGCCCGCGCTGGAGCCCGGACGGCCCTCCGATCCGCGCCGGCTGCCGATCGTGCGCCGCCGGGGCGAACTGGTCGGCCCGCGCCGCCGGGGGCGCGGACGCGGACACCATCCGCGCCGGCTCGGCAAGCTGCTGCTCACGCTGACCCTGCTCGGTCTGGCGGGCTCGATCGCCTACATCATGCTGTTCCTGGCCGAGGACCCGCAGGACCGGGCCGGCCAGCCGCCCGTCAGCAGCGAGCCGTCCGACGATCCCACGCCCGAGCCGCCCGGCCCGTCCGGCGGCCCGCCGGACGGCACGGACGGCACGGACGACCCGGACGGGGACGAGCGGGAGCCGAGCCCGGACGGACAGGGGGGCCGCGGCCTCCCGCAGGGCTACGTCGTGCTGGAGGACCCGGCCGGGTTCTCCATGTCGCTGCCCGAGGACTGGTCGCGGACCACGACGTCCGACGGCGCGGTGGTGTTCTCCGGCGGTGAGGTCGAGATCGTGGTCGTCCCGGGCCGGGACGGCACCGCCGAGTACGCGCAGGGCCCGATGAGTTACCAGATGGATCACCTGAGCGAGCTCGACGGGTTCCGCGCCGACACGTACGCCACCTCCAGCGGCCTGCGCGAGACCCGGGTGGGGGCGTCCGTCATGGCGCAGGGCGACTTCCGCTGGCGCGCGGACGGCGGCGAGTGGATCGCGCACAGCCAGGTGATGCAGCTGGGGGACCGCTACCACGCGGTCCTGGTGCGCGGGCCGGCCGCCGCCGGTGACACGATCGCGGAGGTCTTCGACGCGGTGGCGGACAGCTACCGCTACTGAGCGCCGGGACGGTTCCGGTGGCCCGATAGGCAGCGGGCCGTCGCGGCCGTACCCTCCCGCTATGACGACATCGCGGTCCGATGAGCTGCCCACCGGGTTGGTCGAGCGGCTCACCGAGGGAGTGACCGGCAGCGGCCGGACCGTCTGCCACAACGCGTTCACCGGCCGGCCGCTCGCCGAGCTGCCCGAGGCGACCCCGGCCGAGGTGACGGCGGCCTTCCAGCGGGCCAGGGCCGCCCAGGACGCGTGGGGGCAGTGGCCGGTGCGGCGGCGGGCGGCCGTCCTGCTGCGCTTCCACGATCTGCTGCTCGACCGGCAGGAGGAGGTGCTCGACCTCGTCCAGCTGGAGACCGGCAAGGCCCGGCTGCACGCACACGAAGAGGTGCAGGCCGTGCTGTGCGCCGCCCGGCACTACGGGCGGCGCGCGCCGGGCTATCTGCGCCCCCGGCGGCACACCGGTGTGTTCCTGTTCCTGACCCGGGTGCGCGAACTGCGCCATCCGCGCGGGGTCGTCGGGCACATCTCGCCGTGGAACTATCCGCTCGAACTCTCCGTCGGCGACGCCCTGCCCGCCCTGGTGGCCGGGAACGCGGTGGTGATGAAGCCCGACACCGAGACCGCGCTCACCGCGCTGTGGGCGCGCCGGCTGCTCATCGAGGCCGGGCTGCCGCCGGAGGTCTGGCAGATCGTGCTCGGCGCCGGGCCCGTCGTCGGCCCGCAGGTGGTGCGCGAGGCCGACTACGTGACGTTCACCGGTTCGACCCGCACCGGGCGCACGGTGGCGCGCGGCGCGGCGGACCGGCTGATCGGGGTCAGCCTCGAACTCGGCGGCAAGAACGCCATGCTGGTGCTCGCGGACGCCGATGTCGAGCGGGCGGCGGCCGGTGCCGTCCGGGCCTGCTTCTCCTCCGCGGGCCAGCTGTGCATCTCGATCGAGCGGCTGTACGTGCACGAGTCGATCGCCGACGCGTTCGTGCGGCGGTTCACCGACCACACCCGGGCGATGCGGCTGGGGGCGCGGCTGGACTACGGCGCCGACATGGGGTCCCTCAGCTCCGGGGCCCAGCTGGAGCGGGTCGAACGGCATGTCGCGGACGCGGTCGAACGGGGCGCGACCGTACGGACCGGGGGCCGGGCGCGTCCCGACCTGGGCCCGTACTTCTACGAGCCGACGATTCTGGAGGGGGTACGGCCCCCGATGCTGGTGTGCGCGGAGGAGACGTTCGGCCCCGTGGTGTCGGTGTACCGGTTCACGGAGGAGGCGGACGCGGTGGCGCGGGCGAACGCCACCCCCTACGGGCTCAACGCGTCGGTGTGGTCGCGTGACGGGCGGCGCGCGCGCCGGATCGCGGCGCGGCTGCGCGCCGGGACGGTGAACATCAACGAGGCGTTCGCGGCGGCGTACGGCAGCGTGGGCGCGCCGATGGGCGGCTGGGGCGACTCGGGGCTGGGGCGGCGGCACGGCGCGGAGGGGATCACCAAGTACACCGAGGCGCAGACCGTGGCGCAGCAGCGGCTGCTGCCGATGGGGCCGCCGGTGCTGGGCCTCGACGACCGGCGGTACGCGGCGCTGGTCTCGCGGATGCTGCGGCTGCTGAAGGCGCTGCGGGTGCGCTGAGACGTGGGCCGGTGTGCCGGGACCGGGCGGCCGGTGCGGGGGCCGCGCCGCCGGGCCGCCGGTATGGGCGGCCCGGGACGGGGCGAAGGGACCCGCCTTCCGGGGGCAGTGGGGCGGGTCCCTTCGGTCGGTGGGCCGTCGGCTCAGGCGGTGGTGGCGCCGGAGCGGCGGCGGACGGCGACCATGGTCCCGGCGCCGAGGGCCACGGCGGCGGCACCGGCGAGGGTGAACAGCGGCAGCACCGAGGAGGCACCGGTCGCGGCCAGCTCACCGGTCACCGGGAGCTTCTCGAACTCACCCTGCGGGGCGGGCTTGTTGACCGGCTCCTTGGTGCCGGGGGCGGGCGTGTCGTCCGGGGTGGTGCCGGCCGGGACGATGTCGAAGTAGAAGGTGTTCAGCTCGCCTTCCTGGCAGACACCGTCGGGGGAGACGTACACGCCGGTGCTCAGCGCGTAGCCGGTCCCGGCGGGGGCGTCGGCGGCGGCCTTGAGGCGCAGCCGGGCGTCGGCGTACTCACCGGGGGCGAGGACGTCGGTGACGCCGAAGTAGCCCCACGCGTCCTCGATGTTCTCCCAGGCGCCGTCGACGAACCACTGGAGGTCGATGGCGATGTCGTCGAAGTTCTCGTTGTCCCAGGCGTAGACCTCGGCGAACGCGTACAGCTCCTCGACCGGCTGGTCGAAGCCGTTGGTGATCCGGTAGGTGAACTCGGTCCACTGGCCCGCGACGACCTCGGAGGGCAGGCCGATCAGCTCGGTGCCGATCGCCTCGACGTCCCAGGCGTAGTCGGTGCACTCGGCATCGGGGTCCGGCAGTCCCCCGCTGTCGTCGTCGCCCTCGCCGGAGTCGTCCTCGCCGGAGTCGTCGTCGGTGTCCTCCTCGTCGGTGTCCTCGTCCTCACCGGCGTCGTCGTCGGAGTCCTCGCCCCCGCCCGGACCGCTGATGCCACCGACGATCTCGTGCTCATCGGTCGTGCCGACGGGCTCGGTCTCCGCGGTTCCGGTCCCGTCCGGGTCCGGGGTGGTGGTGTCCGGGCCGGTGTCGTCGGCGTCGTGCTCCGTGCCGTCCGCGGTGTCCGGTTCCGTGGTGTCCCCGGCGGTGCCGTCCTCCTGGACGGTCTCCGGGGCCCCGGCGGGCCGTTCGCCCTCGGTGGCGAACGCGGGGGATGCGGCCAGGAGAGCCGCGGGGGCCATGACAGCAGTCACGGCCGCTGCTGCGGCGGCGCGACGAAGCTTCATAAGTGCCTCTCGTAGAAACGATGATGACACCACGTTCGACCGCTCACATATTCGATCGGTTGTGCCCATGGTGGTCACGGAATGGACACGAGTTGTTCATGGGGGGCATGAGGCGTGCCCGGTGTGGGCACGGGCGCGGCCGGACCGACCCGGCCCCGGGATGGGGAGAGGCCCCGGCCGCCGGCTTGGGGAAGCGGCGGCCAGGGCCTCTGCGGTCAGCACGGGCGGCAGGGCGGGCCGCCGGTGCTGGGTGCCGCGGCGCCCGGGGGAGGCGCCGCCGGCGGGGTCCGGACCGTGGCGAGGGGGAAGGCCACCGGTCCACCGGGTCGGTGGTGCGCGCCACGCGCGGTGCGCGTTCGCGGTATCGGACATGGTGGGGGATGAGGGGCGTTCCGGGCAAGGCCCCGGCGTGAATCCGCCGTCTCTCCCCCCCCGCACGCCAGTCGGGCCGTCCACGGCGGCCCCCGGAGCCGCCGTCAGGGTTGTGTGCGGCCGGGGGGCCCAGTGACTTTAAAACAAATG
>NZ_JBHWJL010000039.1:0-28736 GCF_042731495.1 Streptomyces sp. NPDC059853 | reverse complement strand
GGATCACACCGATGTACGCGAGGACGGCGACCACCGCGAAACAGCCGGCGAAGATCGCCAGCCGCAGACCCGTATAGCGAAGCGTCGCGCTCTTGGTGCTGCTGCTCACGGCGGGGACCCTTTTCCTCATTCCGGCGTCTTCGGTCGTCCCAGTCAAACACATCCCGAACGGTCGCCCGCAGCCGCCCGCCCCACCCGGGCGTTCAGTCCAGCGGGCGCCACATCATGACGTCGTCGCGCAGCTCGCCGCCGCCGACCGCGATCGCGTCCGGGACCCGGCCGACCTCCTTGTAGCCGCACGCGGCGTAGAACCGTTCGAGCCCCATGCCGCCCCGGCAGGTGAGCCGGATCGCGCGGATGCCGCCGAAGCCGCGTATCGCCCGCTCCGCCTCGGCCATCAGCTCCCGCCCGGCCCCGGCCCCCTGCGCGGACGGGCGCACCATCACCGTCTTGAGCCACACCCAGTGGCCCATCAGCGCGTGCCCGGTGTGCACGATGAACGCCGTGGCCGCCGGGGCGCCGTCCCCGTCCACACCCAGCAGCAGCCGGGTGGTGCCGGCCTCGATGCCCGCCAGGTGCCGGTCCAGCTCCGGCAGCACCCCGGCCGGGCCGGTGCCGGGCGGGAACCCGACGGCCCCGCCCGCGTCCACGACCTCGGCCCACAGCCCGGCCAGTTCCTCCCGCAGCCGCGGGGTGATCTCCGGGTCGAGCACCCAGCGCACCGGCGTCACACCCGCATCGGCTGCGGCGACTCGCGCCGGCCGGTGTCCGGGCCGTCGTACTCGCGCACGATCTCGTAGCGGGTGTTGCGCTCCACCGGCCGGAACCCGGCGTCCCGGATCAGCTCCAGCAGATCCTCGCGGGTCAGCTTGTCCGGGGTGCCGAAGTTGTCCGCGTCATGGGTGATCTTGTACTCCACGACCGAGCCGTCCATGTCGTCCGCGCCGTGCTGGAGCGCCAGCTGGGCGGTCTGCACCCCGTGCATCACCCAGAACACCTTCACGTGCGGCACGTTGTCGAACAGCAGCCGGGACACGGCGAAGGTGCGCAGCGCCTCCGCGCCGGTGGCCATGGTGGTCCTGGCCTGGAGCCGGTTGCGGATCTTGCCGTCCTTCATGTCCACGAAGTCGTGCTGGTAACGCAGCGGGATGAAGACCTGGAAACCGCCGGTCTCGTCCTGGAGTTCGCGCAGCCGCAGCACGTGGTCCACCCGGTGCCTGCGCTCCTCGATGTGCCCGTACAGCATGGTGCACGGGGTCTTGAGGCCCTTCTCGTGCGCCAGCCGGTGGATGCGCGACCAGTCCTCCCAGTGGGTGCGGTGGTCCACGATGTGCTGCCGGACCTCCCAGTCGAAGATCTCCGCGCCGCCGCCGGTCAGCGACTCAAGGCCGGCGTCGATCAGTTCGTCGAGGATCTCGGAGGCGGAGAGCCCGGAGATCGACTCGAAGTGGTGGATCTCGGTGGCGGTGAACGCCTTGAGCGAGACCGTGTCCGGCAGGACCTCCTTCAGCGCCCGCAGCGACCGCGGGTAGTACCGCCACGGCAGCGACGGGTGCAGGCCGTTGACGATGTGCAGCTCGGTGAGCCCTTCGCCCTCCATGGCCTTGGCCAGCCGCACGGCCTCCTCGATGCGCATGGTGTACGCGTCCTTCTCCCCCGGCTTGCGCTGGAAGGAGCAGTACGCGCACGACGCCGTGCACACATTCGTCATGTTGAGGTGGCGGTTGACGTTGAAGTGGACGACGTCGCCGTTCTTCCGGGTGCGGACCTCGTGCGCCAGCTCGCCCAGCCACGCGAGATCGTCCGTCTCGTACAGGGCGATCCCGTCCTCGCGGGAGAGCCTTTCCCCGGCGCGTACCTTCTCCTCAAGGTCCCGCTTGAGTCCCGCGTCCATCCTCGCGCCTCCTCGCCTCGACACTCGTGACGACCCTACGCCTGGCCACCGACAGGCAGCTCCCCGACCCGGTTCTCCCACTTCGTGGACAACACGATCGTGGTGCGGGTGCGGGAGACGCCCTGGGTACCGGACAGCCGCCGGATGGTGCGCTCCAGGCCGTCCACGTCGGAGGCGCGCACCTTCACCATGAACGAGTCGTCGCCCGCGATGAACCAGCAGTCCTCGATCTCGGCCAGGTCCTTGAGGCGGCCCGCGACGTCCTCGTGGTCCACCGCGTCGGACAGCTGGATCCCGATGAGCGCCGTCACCCCCAGGCCCAGCGACCGCGCGTCCACCGTCGCCCGGTAGCCGGTGATGACACCCGCCGCCTCCAGGCGGTTGATCCGGTCGGTCACGCTCGGCCCCGACAGACCCACCAGACGCCCCAGCTCCGCGTACGAGGCCCGCCCGTTCTCGCGCAGGGCCTGGATGAGCTGTCTGTCCACCGCGTCCATCGTCACGAAGCCTTTCTCATTGCCCGGTCCGGTCGATGTGCACGGATGAATCTAAGGCATGAGCGCCCTGTGGCCTTAACTGTGCCCACCCGTGCGGGCGGCGGCCCCCAGCTCGCCATTCCAACGGCGGTACAGCGCATGGGCCACCCCGGCCGCGTCCAGCACCCGCCCCGCCACGAAGTCCACCAGCTGCTGGAGATCGCGCGCACCGGCGTAGAACGCGGGCGAGGCCGGGGCCACCACCGCGCCCGCCTCGTCCAGCGCGACCAGATGGCGCAGCGTCGGGCCGGTCAGCGGCGACTCCCGCACCGCGACCACCAGCGGCCTGCGCTCCTTCAGCGTCACCGACGCGGCCCGCTGGAGCAGGTCCTTGGACAGCCCGAGCGCCACCCCCGCCACGGCGGCCGTCGAGGCGGGCACGATCAGCATCCCGCGCGCCGGGTACGAGCCGGAGGACGGGCCCGCGCCCAGGTCACCGGCCGGCCAGTACCGTACGCCGCCGGTGTCCACCGCGAAGGCGTCCGGCGTCCCGTCCGCGCCCCGGCGCAGCCAGCGCTCCAGGTCCTGCCGCCAGTGGGCGTCGCGGAACGGCCCGCCGGTCTCATCCAGAAGAGTGAGCCGCGCCGCCCGGCTGACGACAAGGTCGACCGGCTCCCCGGCGGCGAGCAGCGCCCGCAGCACGGCGGCGGCGTACGGGGTGCCGGAGGCCCCCGACACCCCCACGATCCAGGGGCGGCGGCCCGGCGGCCCGTCACTGCTCGGCATGCCCCCGAGCGTAACCAACCGGCCGTGCGGAGCTAACAGTCCCCTTACCGGACGGTGACGCCTTCGCCACAGAGCCGTGCCCCAGGGCCCGGCCGCCACCACGCCCATGGACACTGGAACCGCACGGACCGCACCACCGTCCCCCCACCCGTACGCCCCAGGAGCCCGACATCGATACCCCGCGCCGCACCGTACTGCGCCGGCTGGCCGCCCTCGGCGGGGTCGCCGCGCTCGCCATCGGCACCAGTGGCTGCTCGCTGATCCAGCAGGCCCAGACCGGGTTCAGCGTCAGCGGCGCCGTCGACCAGCTGCTGTCGTGGGAGGGCCTGTCGCTCCAGGCGACGCTGGACGCCACCCCCGATGAGATGTACGACTACCTGCTGACGCTGGCGGCGCGGGACGGCGGCCCCGAGCCGTCGATGGACGACGCGCGGCTGCTGGCCGACCTGGAGCTGCTGGCGGTCGTCGGCGACCCGGACCGCGAGATCCGGCTGAAGGACCGCAAGAACGCCGACCCGCTGGCCGGGGCCGTCGCCCTCAACTTCGGCGGTCTGGACGCGGTCGGCGTCAAGAACATACTGGGCAGGACCTTCGTGCGGGTCTCCGTCGACACCGTCGTCCGCGACGTCTACCAGGGCGACGAGGCCGCCAACGCCGAGGCCGCGCACTTCGTCCGCGACGCCGGGGCGCTCCCCGACTCCCTGCGGGTGGCGCGGGACGCGCTGCGCGGCGCGTGGGTGGAGATCGATCCGTACCAGTACGACGAGTACGCCCGCGCCGTCAGCGAGCACACCGGGCTCGGCGCGGAGCAGGCGCAGGTGTTCGCGGCGGCCATGTCGGAGGGCGGCAACACCCTGGACCCGGCCGGGCAGTGGCGGTTCGCCGCCGATCTGGGCGCGGCGCTGCGCTCGGGGGCCACGCTGGAGCGCGCCGGGCAGGAGCGGGGCGCGGAGCTGGTGGAGGTGCGGCTGCCGGCCGGGCAGGCGCAGCGGGCGCTGTCGCCGCTGCTGACGCTGCTGACCGAGCAGGGCGCGCGGTTCGGGCTGCCGCCGGTGTTCCATCCGCCGGCCGACCCGGACGAGCAGGTGACGGCCCGGCTGGCGATCCGCAACGGGGTGCTGTCGGAGGTCGCCTTCGACCTGGGCCAGTTCGGGGGCGCGGGCGCGGGCGAGCTGCCGCTGCGGATGACGCTCACCGGCGGGTCGGCGATCAGCCTGACCGCGCCGCCGGAGAACCGGGACGTGCTGACCCCGCAGGACCTGACCGTGGCGCTGATGTATCTGCGCACGCAGCGGGACGCGCGCGAGGAGAACCCGGAGCGGGCCAACATTCCCGGTCCGCTCCAGCCATGACCCGGCCCGCCCCCGGACAGACGCGGTAAGAGGACGCGGGTACGGGGGAAGCAGGACGCAGGACCGCAGCAGCCGGAACAGCTGGGAGGGGCAGACCGTGCCGATCGGAGGATCCCGTGGCCGCCGCGCGCTGGCGGCCGGCGCACTGATGCTGGTGTGGCTGGCGGTGCTGTGGGGACTCGCCGCCGCCGACGGCAGCGATCCGTACTGCCTGCCGTACGACTACGACCCGCCGCTGGTGTGCGAGTACGGCATCGAGCCGCGCGACACCGGCACTCTGCTGGACATCTACCCGGCGGCGTTCCTGCACTTCGGCTTCGACCATCTGGCGGCGAACAGCTGGCCGCTGGTGATCTTCGGGTTCCTGGCGGCACTGCGCGGCATCGGGCGGTTCCTCGCCGTGTCGTTCGTGATCATCACGGTCTCGGGTCTGGGCGTGTGGCTGACGGCCTCGGGCGGCTCGATCACGGCCGGGGCCTCGGGGGTGGTGTTCGGGCTGTTCGGCTATCTGCTGGCGCGCGGCTTCGTGGAACGCAACGCCGTGGACATCACGGTGGGACTCACCGTGTTCCTGCTGTACGGCTCGCTGCTGTGGGGCGTGCTGCCGACCGAGACCGGGGTGTCCTGGCAGGGTCATCTGTTCGGGCTGCTGGGCGGGGTGGCCTCGGCGTTCTGGCTGCGGCGCGGGGACCGGGGCCCGCGGCGGCGCCGTACGGTGTGGGACCGGCGCGGGCTGACCGGTCCGCCCCCGGGCCACCCCGGCTGAGGGGTGACTACAGTCACATCATGAGCTTCGACATCGTCCATCCCGCGCTCAACGACTATCTGCTCGACCACGCCACCCCGGCAGACGAGGTGCTGCGCGATCTCGCGGCGGAGACCCGCCGGCTGCTGCCGGACAACGCCCGGATGCAGATCAGCCACGACCAGGGCACGCTGCTGACGCTGCTGGTGAAGCTGACGGGCACCCTGCACGCGGTGGAGGTGGGCACCTTCACCGGGTACTCCTCGATCTGCATCGCCCGGGGGCTCGCGCCGGGCGGGCGGCTGCTGGCGTGCGACGTGAGCGAGGAGTGGACGGGGACGGCCCGCCGGTACTGGGAGCGGGCGGGGGTCGCCGACCGCATCGAGCTGCGGATCGCGCCGGCCGCCGAGACGCTGCGGGCGCTGCCGCGCGAGGAGTATCTGGACTTCGCGTTCATCGACGCGGACAAGGTGGGCTACCCGGTGTACTACGAGGAGCTGCTGACCCGGCTGCGGCCGGGCGGGGTGATCGTGCTGGACAACGTGCTGCGCGAGGGCCGGGTGCTGGATCCGGCGGCGGGCGAGGAGCCGGATCTGGTGATCCGGGAGCTGAACGACGCGATCACCGCCGATGAGCGGGTGGAGAGTGTGCTGCTGCCGGTGCGGGACGGGGTGACGGTGGTCCGCAAGCGCTGAGCCCTTCGGTGGAGCCCTTCGGCGGAGCCCTTCGGCGCACAACCCGGACATATATGCTGAACATATGCCGGAACTCCCCGAGGTCGAGGCCCTGCGCGACTTCCTCACCGGCCACCTCGTCGGCCGCGAGGTGGCCGGCGCGCTGCCGGTGGCCTTCCATGTGCTGAAGACGTACGACCCGCCGCTGTCCGCCGTCACCGGCCGCACGGTGGAGGCGGTGCGCCGGCACGGCAAGTTCCTGGACCTGGACCTCGGGGGCGGCCCCGGCGACCGCCTCCATCTGATCACCCACCTGGCCCGGGCCGGCTGGCTGCGCTGGCAGGAGAAACTGCCGGCCACTCCTCCCCGTCCCGGCAAGGGCCCGCTCGCGCTGCGCGTCACCCTGGCCGATCCTCCCCCGGACTCCTCCCCCGGGGAGGGGCCGCCGGGCGCCGGCTTCGACCTGACCGAGGCCGGCACCCAGAAGCGGCTGGCGGTGTACGTGGTCCGCGACCCCGCCGAGGTGCCCGGCATCGCCCGGCTCGGCCCCGACCCGCTGGACGCCGGCTTCACCACCGAGGCGCTGGCCGCCGTCCTCGGCGGGGAACGGCGGCAGCTCAAGGGCGTCCTGCGCGACCAGTCGGCCATCGCCGGGATCGGCAACGCCTACTCCGACGAGATCCTGCATGTCGCGCGCATGTCACCCTTCAAGCCCGCGGGGAACCTCACCGAAACCGAGACCGCCGCCCTCCACCAGGCGATCCGCACCACTCTCGACGACGCCGTCGCCCGCTCCCGGGGCATCGCGGCCGGCAAGCTCAAAGCCGAGAAGAAGAGCGGCCTGCGTGTCCACGGCCGCACCGGCGAACCGTGCCCGGTGTGCGGGGACACCATCCGCGAGGTGTCCTACCGGGACTCCTCGCTCCAGTACTGCCCCACCTGCCAGACCGGCGGCAAACCGCTGGCCGACCGGCGCACCTCACGCTTCCTGAAGTGACTCCGCGTCCTCGGACTCCCCGTCCTCCCCGGCCTCCTCGCCGTCGCCGCCCCCGACATTGACGCCGTGCGTCTCGGCGATCTCCCCGAGGCCGCCCGCGTACCCCCGGCTGATGGCGTGGAAGCCCCAGCCGTCCTCCTCCAGCGTCAGTTCCCCCAGCGTCAGCCCCGTGCAGTGCACCGGGCCGACCGGGAAGCCGTAGCACAGCAGCTCGGTGTCGCCGGCCGGATCGAGCAGCCGGATGTGCAGCGCCCGCGCGTCCGACAGATCGTGCCCGCGCGCCTGGGCGTCGTGGACGGACAGCGCGAACCGTACGGTGGCGGCCCGCTCGTCCAGCTCCGGCAGCCGGACGGTGATCCGCGCCTCCCGGGTGCCCTCCTCCTCGCCCTCGCCGGGCTCCTCGCCGGCCAGCTGGACGCTCTCGTCGCCCGGGTCGAGGTTGTTGTAGAAGATGAAGTGCCGGTCGGACAGCACCCGCCCGTCCTCGTCCAGGATCAGCGCGCTGGCGTCCACCTCGGGCACCTCCTCCGGATCGACGTCCTCCGGGTCCTGCCAGTCCAGACCGATGGTGAAGGTGTCCGCGCCGGGCAGCACGTCCCCCAGCAGCAGCCGCTGCCCGGTCGCCAGCGGCAGCCGGCCGCCGCCGGGGCGCGGGCAGCTGGAGAGCAGCACCGCCCGGGGGTCCACCCGGGTCGGCTGGTACACCAGCGCCTCCTCCACCGGCTCGGCCGGCAGGTCCACCGCCAGGATCGCCAGCTCCCGCAGCCGTTCGGCGACCTCCGCCGCGCTGCCGGGCCGCTCGTCCGGGTCCTTGGCGAGCAGCGTCATGATCAGCTCGTCCCACTCCGGGGGCAGCTCGGGGCGCAGTTCGCTGGGGGGCGGCGGATCGGTCTCCATCTGCTGGCGCAGCAACTGGTAGAGCGAGGCGCCGTGGAACGGGGGGCGGCCGGTGGCCAGGGCGTACAGCACGCAGCCGAACGCGTACAGGTCGCTGCGCGCGTCCACGGTGCCGCCCTCGACCTGCTCGGGCGACATGTACGCGGGGGTGCCGATGACGACGCCGGTGGAGGTGAGCCGGGCATGGTCGGTGGACTCGGCGAGCACGGCGGCGATGCCGAAGTCGAGCACCCGGGCCAGGCCGTCGGACTCGACCATGACGTTGCCGGGCTTGAGGTCGCGGTGCACCACGCCGGCGTCGTGCGCGACGGCCAGCGCGCGGCAGATCTTCTCGCCCCACCGGCCGACCTCGCCCAGCGGCGGGATCTCCTCGGCCAGCACCTGGTCGAGCGAGCGGCCCGGCAGCCGCTCCATGACCAGATAGAGCACGGTGTTGCCGTCGAACTCGGCCTCGCCGACGTCGTGGACGGTCACGATGTACGGACTGGAGAGCCCGGCCAGCAGTTTGGCCTCGCGGGCGAAGCGCTGACCCGCCTGCGGATCGCGGCCGACCGCCGAGGTGTTCACCACCTTGATGGCGACCTGCCGCTCCAGGCGCATGTCCAGCGCTTCCCAGACGGTGCCCATGCCACCCGCTCCCAGCAGCGGCCCGATCTGGTACCGGTCGTCGAGAACCCGGCCCTGCATCTTCTGCACCCCCTGGCACACCGAACTGTTCGCCGCCCCGGGTACGTTAGCCGTTCTGCTGTCTGCCAGCGGAAAGGGCGCCGCTGACGCTAACTTTATGCCGCACGGACAGCGCTGAAGAGGGGACAGGGATGAGTGGCATAGCAGGAGGCACCGGATATCCCCCGCCGCCACCCTGGCAGGGACCACCAACTGCGGGCAAACCCGACCGTTCTCCCGGCCCCTTCCTGCTGATCGGCGCCCTGGTCATCGTCGGATCGCTGCTCGGCTTCCTCGCCTACCAGTCGGCGAGCGGCAAACAGGAGGAGAACGGCACGGGCGGCGGCAGCGGCGGCGGCCTCGACAGCCCGCTGTACATCCACGCGGTGGACAGCGCCCTGGAGGGCCAGGACTGCCCCGCCGCCGAACAATCCGGCGGCACCGCCGTGTTCAATCCCGCGACCTCCTCCTGCCTCGTCCTGGACACCGCGACCGACACCATGCGGGTGGACGCCCTGCTGGAGGCCACCGCGACCTACGGCCCGTCGGGCACCTGGATCGTCGGGCTCACCTTCACCCCCGAGGACGGCGCCCGGTTCGCCGACCTGACCGAGACGGTGTCGGCCCGGCCGATGCCGCAGAACCAGCTGGCGATGGTGCTCGACGGCCAACTCCTCACCGCCCCGGCCGTCACCGCCCGCATCGAGGGCGACCAGGTCGAGATCTCCGGCTCCTTCACCCGCGAGGAAGCGGAGGACCTGGCCGATCGTCTGGCTCCCTGACCAGCGCCCCCCGGATGGTCCGCACCATCCACCGGGGCCGCCGGAACACATCCTGCGCGGTGAACCGCAGGATGCCCCGCACACCGGGCAGGGACATCAGCCGGTTGAACCGCACGGTGTCCCGCTGGTGCGCGGGGGCGCCGCCGTGCCACCGGTGCCCCTCCACCTCCACCACCAACCCCCGGCCGGCGAAGAAGAAGTCGACCCGTATCCCCGCCGAGCGGCACCTGGCACTCCGGCTCCAGCCCCGCCTCCGCCATCCGCAGCCGCGCCACGGTCTCGGCCGGCGACCCCGACGCGCCCCGCGCCCGCCCGAGCGCCGCCAGCCCCCGCCGCCGTCCCCGCAACCCCTGCAACGCCTCCCGCACCTGCCCGGGCGTCACCGCCCGGCGCCGCAGCGCGCAATCGGCGACCACCACCCCCTCGTCCCCCAGCGGCGCCCGCAGCACATCGGCCACCGTCCGGGCGGGCCCGGTCACCCGCACCCCCCGGTCCACCTCCACGATGTCCCCGGCGGCCAGCGGCGCCCGGTGCACCCGCATCCCGCTCAGCGCACCGCCGCCCCCGGCCCTGGTCACCTCCAGCGCGTGCCGCAGCACATCGAACCCCAGCAGCGCTGCGGCCGACCGATGACTGGCGACCACATCGGGCCGGCGCCGCTGCACCGCGTACAGCCGCATCCAGTAACTCACCTCGCACCCCGGCTCCGCGTACGCCCCCACCCCCACCCGCTGCCACCGGCGGCGCCGCAGCACCCCCCGTACCGTCCCGGCCGGCACCCCGGCCCGCACCATCTCCTCCACGAACAGCACCCCGCCATGACGAACCCCCAACTCCTCCCACACCGCATCGAACGACGTCACGACACGATCACACACCGTCACCACAGCCGCCGTCCACCCCTGTGGATAACTCCGCGACTGTCAGACCCTCCCCCTACCGTGACGCCCATGACGGAAGACGTACTGGAGCCGTACCGCGGGCAGCTGACCGGCTACTGCTACCGGATGCTGGGATCGGCCTTCGAGGCGGAGGACGCTGTCCAGGAGACGATGATCCGCGCCTGGCGCGGCCTGGACCGCTTCGAGGGCCGCAGCGCGCTGCGCTCCTGGCTGTACCGGATCGCCACCAACGTCTGCCTGACCATGCTGGAGAACCGCAAACGCCGCGCCCGCCCCATGGACCTCACCGCCCCCGGCAGCCCCGACCACCCGCCGGGCGCGCCGCTCGCCGAGACCACCTGGGTCGAGCCCGTCCCCGACGCCCTCCTCGACCCGGCCGACCTCGCCGAGGTCAGGGAGTCCGTCCGGCTCGCCTTCGTCGCCGCCCTCCAGCACCTGCCACCGCGCCAGCGCGCCGTGCTGATCCTGCGCGAGGTCCTCAGCTGGCGGGCGAGCGAGGTCGCCGAACTGCTCGGGACCACCGTCCCCTCGGTCAACAGCGCCCTGCAACGCGCCCGCGCCACCCTGGCCGGCCTGCCCCACACCACCCCGCGCCGGCTCACCCCCGACGACGAGAACCTGCTGGCCCGCTACCTGGAAGCCTTCGAGGCATACGACCTGGACGCCCTGACCGCCCTCCTCCACGAGGAGGCGACGCTGTCCATGCCGCCCTTCGACCTGTGGCTGCGCGGCACCGGCCACATCCGCGCCTGGCTCACCGGCCACGGCGCCGGCTGCCGCGGCTCCCGCCTGATCCCCACCCGCGCCAACGGCTCCGCGGCCTTCGGCCAGTACCGCCCCGGCGGCGAACCCTGGGCGCTCCAGATCATCGAGACCCGCGACGGAAAGGTCACAGCGATCAACGCGTTCCTCGAAGTGAAGCGCTGGTTCCCGCTCTTCGGCCTCCCACTCGCCCTCAGCTCAGCGGCTTGACCCACCGCACCCACGCCTCCTGGGGCCCGTACCCCCCGGCCTCCCAGGCCCGATGAGCGGTGACATTGCGCCGCAGCACCATGGCGTCGGCCCGCCGCCCACCCAGCGCGGCGAACCGCTCCTCGGCGGCGGCGAGCAGCGCCGTGCCCACCCCCTGCCGCCGCGCCTCGGGCGCGACGGCCAGCCGGTACAGATGACACCGCCACCCGTCGAACCCGGCGATCACCGTCCCCACGAGCGCCCCGTCCCGCTCGGCCACCAGCAGCGCCCCCGGATCCCGCTCGACCAGCCGCGTCACCCCGGCCGGGTCGTCACTGATGCTGACCCCCTCGGCCGCCCGCTCCCAGAACGCCAGCACGGCGGCCACCTCATCAGCCCCAGCAGCCCGAACGGTCACATCAGCACCCATGCCGAAAACCCTACAAGCCCCCCACTCCGGTCACCCACCGCATTGTTAGGCTTGCTCATCGGATACATGACACCGGCACGGGGGAGGACCGCCAGGCCATGGCCGATCAGCCGGACCTGTACGTCAGCTCGGAAGAACTGGACCCCATCGCGACCGCGGCCCGGGACCTCCACGACGACCTCGCCGAACACGGCCGCCTGGCCGAACCGGACGAACGCGCCGCCGCCGAAGCCCTCTCCGCCCACGGCTTCGCCACCGGCCGCTCCCTGACCCTCCTGGCCGAGGGCTGGTCCCGCCAGGTCCAGGACCTCCAGAACGACTGCGCCCGCATCTCCGGCCACCTGGAGGGCACGGTCACCGCGCATGCGGAGGGGGAGTTCACCATCCAGGCAACCCTCCAGCAGATCCAGCAGCCGCTCTCCGGCTACGACCGCATCGTCGGCCTCGCAGGAGTCCCGGACGCCCCGCAGCAGGATCTGCCGCCCACGGTGATCGACTGGGGGAAGGCCTGATGCCCCACTGGCCCGGCGCCGGCGCCGACTCCCTCTTCTCCACCGTCAACCCGTTCCCCCAGGGCGCGAACGTCACCTACGCGAGCGTCCGCAACGCCGACCTCGGCCCGCTGGACAGCACCGTCACCTCGCTGGCCACCCTGACGGCGAAACTCGGCGAGATGGAACAGGACGCCGCAGCCATGAACGGCATGGCCCACGGCTCCCTGTGGACGGGCCTCAACGCCACGGTCTCCAAGGCGTACATCCACCGGACGGCCGGCAAATTCACCGACGCCCACACCCAGGCCGAGGCCCTGCACAGCATTCTCCGTGACCTCCTGACCGATCTGCGAGGCTGTCAGGACGGCCTGATCCGCCTGGAAACGAACTCCGAGGCGGAAGGCTTCCGGATCTCCCCGGAAGGGGTGATCTCCAGCGCCCAGCCGCCTCATCTGCGGCTGAGTCAGCTGAACGCCGGTGTCGGTACGGGCGGTATCGGGGAGCCGGACCCGGAGAGTGTCCCCCCGGAGACACAGCAAGCGATGTGGCATGCGCAGACCCGGATCAACGAGATCATCGAGAAGGCCGGGGAATCGGACACCATCGCGGCCCGTGCGCTGACGGACCTCCTGGCGGAAGGAAACGGCAGGTTCGTCCACACCGACCTGACCGGCATCGACGACGCCCGCGAGAACCAGGTCCAGCAGGACGCCGAAGCCGTCACCTTCCTGGCCGGCAAAGAAAACAAGACAGCAGCGGACTGGCGCATGCTGGGCGACTACTTCGCCCTCCACGCGGACAACCCGGAGTTCGCACACTACGTCGTCGACACCATCGGCCTGGACAACTACCTGGCCCTCGTCCAGGACCTCGATCGCTCCGGGTCCGAGCTCGCCTCCGCGAACGTCGATGTCGCAGCCATCAAGGCCGGGATGGGCAACACCCTCAACACCGTCATGCAGCCCTCTATCGACGTCTCCACCCACTCGCCAGGCTCTGCCGCCTACAACTCCTGGCTGGTGACGCCTGAAGGTCAGGCTTACGCGGAACGACTCGAAGAACTCAACGCGCTGGGCCCGAAGACTCAGGAGCGGCACTCATGGTGGGCCGGCCGCAGCACCGAGGAGAAGACGGGCTACGACCTCTTCCTGGATCTCATGGAGAGCGCCGATAAGCCCATGAATGACGTCTTCTACTACGACATGCTCGACGGCATGGTCGCCGCGGAAAAAGGGAACCCCGCAGTCTGGGTCGGCGACCGATACCCCGAGACGGAGAATGGATGGGACCCCAGGAATAACGGCACCGACCGCCTGCTCGGCCTGGGCGCGCAGAACAACGTTGATGCGACCACACTGTTCTTCGATCCGGCGGAGAACGATAACCTCGAATACTTTACGGGCGATTCCGAAGAAAGTCGAAAGCTCGTCTTCAGCAGGCTACCGCACCTCTTCGGCGATCACACTTACAATTCCGCACCCGGACTGAACTCGGCCCTGGAAACCGCCACCACCGGACGCCCCTCCGGCGGAACAGCGTGGCCAGGTTACGAGGGCCATTCCGACGCGAATATTCGCATAGCCGAACAGCTATGGAACGCCTACGCCGAGGATCCTGCCCGCTCCAGGGGCGATGTATTCACACCGGACCTGCGCCCTGCACTGGGGACTGTCGCCGCCGACTATATCGCAGATGTTTCGTATGCCGCCTACGGAGTTTCCGAAAAGGACAGCCAGCCGCGTGAAGCAATGTTTGACAGAGTCCACTCGAGCTCGCTCCTTTGGGAAGTTGGAAAAGATCCCGACTCCTATCGGAATATTTCCGTCGCAAACCAGGCCCTCCTATATTCCGAAATGGATGCAATCGTCACAGCCAATTCGGAAGACGTTGATGAAATCGCCAAGGAGGCAACACGCACGGCAAACAGGACGAGCCATATCGCTGGGATAATGACTGGCGCGTATGCAGACGCACGGTACGAGGAGCAGCTGGCCACCGATGCGGAGCACAACGCATCAATCGGCAACGTCCAGCAGGCCGTCGAATTCTTCATGGGAGGAGCCGTCTACGGGTCGATCTCGAACGGCGGTATGGCCTCCATGACGGACGCCGTCCAGGGAAGCATGACTGACGCGCTCTTCGACAAGTTCTACATGGATAATTCGATCACGTCCGCAGATCAGGCCGCAAAAACCTACAATACTTCACGTGTGGCCACGGGAGATTCGGCCGCTGCCGCAGCGACCGCCGCTCTCGAAAGCGCTGGAATAACGGATTCGGTCGACTATGACAACCTCATCGAAGACATTGAGGTCGCAGCCATGGACGCCTTTGATCACGGAACCATCAGAAAGCATGCGGCGAGTTGATGCACGGGAAGAGATCAAAGATGAACAAGATCAAAGCATTTGCCCTGTTCGCCGGTTCGACGGCACTGATTTCTAGTTGCTCATCCACGGATGCACCTGGAGAGCCCACAACGAACTACGCCCTCCCCTCATCCCTATGCGGCACAAAAGTCAACCAAGAGCTCTATGCAACCGTTCTCCCGCCCGGAGACTCGATAGTCATCAACGACCGGAGCAGGGAACGATCTGACGGTTACACAAGCCCTGTGGGAAACTGCTTCCTTCAGGTAGACGGCAGTGCCGCTCTGACCCTCCACTCGGTGCCCTCCGAGGACGGGCTCGGGCTGGCTGGGTACCACGATGCTGTGACACGTGGCCTCGATGAATCGGAAGAAGTCGAAAGCGATAGCGGCTGGGAGACAAAGGTCTGGACAGATTTTGCGGCGACCCACGTCGATTGTTCTCGATCCGATCGGGGCTACAGCGGCATCTACCTGTCCATCCGCCTCGACTGGCTGAATGAGGAGGGGGACTATCGCGAGCCCCTCGCCGATCTCATCACTTCGTTTGCGAAAGAGCGTGCCTCTGAGTATCCTCCAGAAGCTTGTGTCGTCGAGGAGATGAACACCCCTTAGGCGTCACCGTATTCCGATGTTCCCCAGTAAGCTCATTGCGGGGACCATCGAAGTCCGCAATATGGATGAATTACGTGGAGGCCTACATCCTCTGCGCAAGCTCTCACGGGATCAATTCACCGGAATGAGCGTCTCCATCAACCTGCGGTACAACAAGGACCAGGGCTACCGCGAAGAGACGTGGTGAGCACACCAGCCCCTAACATCGGATGCCCACCCAGCCATAGCGGCTGTTGTCAAGGGGTGGTGGTGCACCATCAGGCAACCGGGCCGTCACGAATGTGTAGCGAATGGCGTTTCCGCCCCCGATCCGGCGCCCCATATCGGTCGGCCGGGCCCGGTACCCGTAAGCTCGGTCGGGCTTAACGCCGTAGCCGGGGGCTACCGAACGGGGAGGAACGGCGAATGGAACCGCTGGGGGCGGCCGATCCGCGACAGGTCGGCACGTACAAACTGCTCGGCAAGCTCGGCGAGGGCGCCATGGGCCAGGTCTATCTGGCCCGGTCGTCGCGCGGGCGCACCGTCGCCGTCAAGCTCATCCGCAACGAACTCGCCGGCCATCCCGACTTCCGGCGCCGCTTCCAGGCGGAGATCGAGGCGGCCACCCGCGTCGGCGGCCAGTGGATCGCGCCCGTCCTGGACCACGACTCCACTGGCGAGTTCCCCTGGGTCGTCACCGACTACATCGCCGGCCCGTCCCTGCACACCGTGGTCAGCTCCAGCTACGGCCCGCTGCCCGAGCACAGCGTCCGCCATCTCGCCGGCGGCCTCGCCCAAGCGCTGCGCGACATCCACGGCGCCGGCCTCATCCACCGCGACCTCAAGCCGTCCAACATCCTCATCACCATCGACGGCCCCCGCGTCATCGACTTCGGCATCGCCCGCGCCGCCGAAAGCACCGGCGGCACCACCATGACGCACGCCGGCGCCATCGTCGGCACCCCCGGGTTCATGTCCCCCGAGCAGGCCCGCGCGCAGTCCATCACCCCCGCCGCCGACGTCTTCGCGCTCGGCTCGGTGCTGACGTTCGCCGCGACCGGCCGCAGCCCGTTCGGCACCCTCGACAGCACGCTGCACACCATGCTGCTGCGCATCGTCCAGGGCGAACAGGACCTCACCGGCGTCCCCGACAGCCTCCGCCCGCTGATCGAGATATGCCTGTCCCAGGACCCGGCCGAACGCCCCACCCCCGACCGCATCACCGAACTCCTCGGCTCCGCGCAGGCCGACCCCCGCACCGCCGCCCAGGACCACTGGCTCCCGGCCGCCGTCCTCGCGGGCCTCGGCAAGGACGCCATCGCGCTCCTCACCTCCGACGACGCGGACGACGACGGCGCCGCGCAGGCCGGTCACGGAACCCCGCCCCCGCCGCCCCACACCCCGGCCGTCCCCGCCGCACCGCCGGGACCGCCGTCCCCCGTGCACGGCCTGTACGGCCCGGCGTCCCACCCGGCTCCCGGCTACGCGACGGCGCCGCCGCCCGGGTTCGGCCCGCCCACTTCGCCGTACACGCAGCCCCCGCCGGTCGGCCCGCACCCGCCGGTGAAGAAGAAGACCGCGCCCTGGATCATCGCGGCGGCCGTCCTCGTACCGCTCCTCGTCATCGGTTCCGTCGTCCTCGCCACCCAGCTCGGCGGCGACACGGACGACGAGGCCACCGACCCCACCCCCTCGCCCACCGAGCAGGTCCCCGTCGACGAGGGCGACGACACCGATGAGGCACCCGACGACCAGGACGAGGACGGCGACAACTCCGGCGAGGACGTCAGCCGCGAGTACCTCGGCGCCTGGGACGGCGTACTGACCGCCGACGAGGGCGCCACCGACCAGCTCCTGCACCGCCTGGTCATCGAACAGAACCGCACCGAGACGCGCGCCACCTCCTGGTTCCTCACCCCCTACGTCCTGTGCCACCACGTCCAGACGGTGAACACCGGCGCCTCCGGAGAGCTGGTCTTCACCCCCGGCGAGCTGACCACCGTCCCCGAGGACGCCGACGCCGCCGACTGCGACTTCGGCGACCAGTCCCTCACCGTCTCCGGCTCCGACGAACTGACCTGGGTCTCCTCCTCCATGGACCTCGAACTGGCCATGGTGCCGTCCTTCGAGGACAAGAACATGGAGGTCCCCGAGCCCATGAAGTACGGCGGCTCGTACGACCTGGCCGGCGAGGACTTCGAGGTGATGGGCGCCCCCGCGTCGGCGGACGGCGAGCCGTACAGGGTCAACCTGCTGTTCAGCGAACCGGGCGAGCGGGCCCTGAGCATCTACTCCCCCGACTACAGCTGCTCCTGGGACGCCACCCTGGTCTACGCGGACGTCACCACCATCCTGGTGAGTCCCCTGGTGCCGACGTACACGTACGACGACTCGTGCGACATCGACAGCGTCGCCCTCATCCTCCGCCCCGATGAGGACGACGAGGACGACATGCGCATCAGCTCCCTCAACCGCGACGACAACGGGTTCGCCTTCGTCGCCGAGAGCCGCTACTGAGCGGCGCGGGCGGCGTACCGCGGAAAGCGGGCGGTGTCGATCCGGCAGCCGAACGGTACGGGGAGCGGCACCGTCTCCCCGTACCCTCCGTGCCGCACCTCCCCGTAACGCCCGTCCCGGGGGTCGCCGTTCAGTGACCACCGGCCGCGCCGGGGGTCCACCAGCAGCACCAGCCGTATCCGGACGGCGGCGTACGTCTCCAGGAGGCGCCGGCCGCCGTCCGGCATGACGGCCACCGCGAGTTCGACGGCGCGCGGATGCAGCAGCGCCTCGTCCGACTCCAGGAACCCGGCCGGGCACACCGCCAGGTCGACGGTCAGATACCCGTCCGGCCCGGCCCCCGGCCGTGCCACGGACGCCGACCGCAGGGGCACGAGGTCCGGCCCGGCGGCGGTGACGAGCTGGGCCTCGCACTGCCGCAGAATCCCGTGACGTTTGCCCCGGACGGGCGGCTCGGCCGCCCCGGTGACCTCGATCCGCACCCCCGCCCACCGCTCCACCACGCCGGCGGCGGCCAGGAGTTGCCGGTGATGGAGAGTGACCCGCCGCCGTGGCCTGCGCGACGTCACCGCAGCCCGGCCGCGATCGTGAACCACACCAGCTTCCCCGGCCCCGGGGTGTGGTGGCACACGCCCCAGTCGGAGGCGTAGAGGTCGATGAGAAGCAGACCCCGGCCGTGCTCGTCCTCTGGCGGAGGAAAGCCGGCCGGGGGCTGCGGCACTCCTGGCGCGGAGTCGTGTACTGACACCCGCACCGCCCCCGCCGGGGTCCACGCCGCGTAGAGCGCGACGGGGCTGGGCCGCACGCTGTTCAACGACGCGACCACCGCATTGGTCACCACCTCGGAGGTCAGGAGCGTGGTTTTCTCCACCAGGTCCTCCCCCTCCGGGCTCCGCCCCGGCGCGGCGAGCGCGGTACGGACCGCTTCCCGCGCGCTGCGCACCCACCGGATGTCGGGCGGGAAGGTGAACGAGAAGTCCCCGCCGAGCGGGGGAAGGACGGCGACAGCACACATGCGAACCAGCTCCCTTCATACGGTCGCCCGCCCGCCGGCCGTGGCCCGCCGCGCAAGTCGCTTCCCGCGCGGTGCACTTCGGACTTACGGCAGTCCGGGTTGATCACCTTTGAAGCTAGGATCTGCCTGGTAACGAATACAACCCTTGCCAGGATTCCTCACCCAATGGAGTGAGCTGAGCGGAACGCGGGATCGAAGTGGGTGATGCTGTGGTGGGAGTTGAGACATGGGACTGCGATCGAACGTCAGCCAGCGCCAGCGACGCCTCGGCCAGGAGCTGCGGAAGCTGCGCGAAGCCGCCGGTGTGCCACGCTCCGAGGTCTGCCGCCGCATCGGCATCCACACACCGCACCTGAGCAACATCGAGGCGGGCCGCACCGCATGCTCGGAAGCCCGTCTGCGGGCGCTCGCCGACGTTTACGGTTGTACGAATAAGGCGCTGATCGACGCCCTGGCCGAGATGAGCAACGCCAGCGGCAAGGGCTGGTGGACGGCATACGCGAAATCCATGGAAGCCCGGGTCATCGACCTCGCGGAGCTGGAGCACTCAGCGACAGCCCACCGCTCCTTCGAGTGGCTGTATGTGCCGGGGCTCCTGCAAACTCCCGACTACATGCGTTGTCTCTTCACCAGGACGAGTCCGGCAGCGCCGGTTGAAGTCATAGAGGAGTACGTCAACTTCCGGCTGCGCCGCCAGCAAGTGCTGGTTGAGGAACCCCTGCCTGCCTACCACGCTGTCATCCACGAGGCAGCCTTCCACATGAAGTTCGTGGATCGCGAGGTGATGCTGGGCCAGCTCGAATACCTGGTACAGCTCGCCCAGTTCCCGAATATCACCATTCAGGTGTTGCCCTTCTCAGCCGACGCTCACCCCGCCACGCCAGGCGCTCCTTACACACTTCTCGACGCCGGGGTGGCCGAACTCTGCACCGTTCATGTGGAGCAACCGGTCGCCTCCGTCTTCCTCGGCGACAGCACCCACATCGACCGGTTCGCGACGGACTTCTCTCGTCTCAGCTCCGTGTCGCTGGCGTCCCTTGACCTGACTGGCCACCTCGGGGAAGGCTCACTCGGGCTCGTGCACCATCTCCTGTACCTCATGAAGGAGGGAAAACATGCCGGACCTTGAGTGGCAGAAGTCCAGCTACAGCAGCGGCGACCCCAACAGCAACTGCCTGGAGGTCGCCTCCACCCCCTCCGGCCGCCTCCGGTTCCGGGAGAGCGAGGACCCCGGCACCGTCCTCCTCACCACACCCGCCCGGTGGGCCGCCCTGCTGCGCATGGTGGGCGCGGGGGCCACACACTAGACCTTCACAACGCGTACCGGGCCAACTCCGGCAACCCTGACTGATCGTTCCGGCCAAAGCGCACCGTTGTCCGTCCGGGACGCTAACGTCGTGTGAGGAGGTAATAGACTCACGGCGGTTGTTGAGGGGGCACGATCATGAGCTACGGCGGCGACGGGTACGACGACGAGCGCGGCCGTGCCATCCCCTCACAGACCCGTACCCGGCTCCCCGAGCAGGATGGTTTCGCCGACCGGCGCCCCGCCCCGTCGCCCGGCCGCAGTGTCGTCACCATCGTCGGTATCGTCCTCATCCTGATCGCCGCCATCGTCTTCGCCAACCGCGCCGACGACGGCAGCGGATCCGGGGGCAACGGCGGCTCCGGGGACGGCGACCGGCCCGGCGCCAACCCGACCGCCCCCTCCGGCGAACAGCCCGTCGACGGCTTCACCAACGGCATCCCCTCCGGCTACCCGCAGACCGCCCAGGGCGCGGAGAGTGCCGCGACGAACTATGCCGTCGCGCTCGGCGGGGAAGGGATGTTCAACGCGCAACAGCGCGAGCTGATCGTCACCACCATCAGCGCATCCGACTACACCGCCGACCTCCTCCAGGCCTTCAACGCCGACTACAGCCCCGCGTTCAACGAACGCGTCGGCATCGACGCCGAAGGCAACGCCCCCGACGGGCTCACCTTCGTCAGCCGCGCCACCCCCATCGGCTCCTACCTCACCACCTACACCGACACCACCGCCGAGGTGGCCGTCTGGTGCTCGGGGCTCTTCGGCCTCGCCGGCTCCGAGTCACTGACCCCGGTCAGAAGCTCCTGGTTCACCATCACCTTCTCCCTGGTCTGGGAGAACGGCGACTGGAAGGTCACCGGCACCACCCAGACCGAGGGCCCCACACCGGTCCCCGGGGACAACCGGGCATCCGGCGCCGATGAGATCGCGGAAGCCGTCGAGGAGTACGGAGGGTTCACCTATGCGCGCTAGCCTCCGGCCACGCCTGGCCACACTCACGGCCACCGTCGCCGCCTTTCTCGTCACCGGCTTCGCCTTCGCCGCCCGCGCCCGCGCCGACGAGGAGGACGAGACCACCGAGGAGCCGGAGGACGGCGGCAATCCCGACTGCGAACTCATCACCGGCTCCGCCCGCGAGTACTGCGAAGGCAACGGAGACGGGGGCGGCGGAGGTGGCGGAGGCGGCAACCGCCTCGGCGACACCCTCGATCCGCTGTCCTCCCTCGCCCAGGGCTGCGCCGACGCCGCCGCCTGGATCGTCGATCAGCTCTCCGCCGCCGTCTCCGGCACCACCAACGTCGACTTCACCAACGGCGCCTTCCTGCGCCAGTACGCCGTCGTCTTCGCCGCCTCCACCGTCCTCACCCTCATCCTGTGGCTGCTGGCCATCGCCAAGCGCGCCATCCGGGGCGTGCCGCTGACCACCGCCATCTCCGAGGCCATCGGCTTCCTCTGGCTCACCGTCATGGCCTCCGCCTTCACCCCGCTGATCCTCTACGTCGTGGTCGCGGCCACCGACGGCGTCACCGACGCCATCGTGACGGGCACAGGGGACAACTCCGACCAGTTCTTCGGCTCCTTCTCCGCCGCCCTCGCCGCCGGCGAGGACATCGGCGGCGGGCCGATCATGCTGATCGTCGTCTCCCTCATCTCCATCCTCGCCGCCGGCGTCCTCTGGCTCGAACTCGTCATCCGCGCCGCCCTCCTCTACGTCGGCGCGCTGCTCGGCACCGCCGTCTACGCCGGCCTCGTCGACAAGAACCTGTGGGGCCACGTACGCCGCTGGGCCGGCATCATGATCGCCGTCATCCTCCTCAAGCCGGTCATCGTGATCGTCCTCGGCCTCGCCTCCGCCCTCTCCACCAGCGAGGGCCCCTCCGCCTTCTCCGCCGTCGTGTCCGGGCTGGCCATCATCCTGCTGGCGATCTTCGCGTCCGCCATGATCTACCGCTTCGTCCCCGGCTTCGGCGACGAGATCGTCAGCCACCGCGCCGCCCGCCAGGACACCTCCAGCCGCGCCGCCAAGGCCGCCATCGCCACCCCCGCCACCGTCCTGCGCCAGGGCATGGGCACCCACGGCGCCCGCGACGGCGCGGCCGCCGCCACCGGCGGCCAGGGCGGCAGCGCCCAGCGCGGCAGCGGCGGCAGCGCCGTCTCCGGCGGCGTCGCCGCCCACGGCAACCGCGCCACCGGAGGCAGCGCGACCGGCTCCCCCAGCGGCCCGGCCGCAGGTAACCGAGGAGGAGGCAGCAGGTGACCAGCCCGCCGCACACACTCACCCGCCGCCGCACCTATCTGATCGGCCGCGCCCGCCCCCAGGCGCTCGTCGGCCGCAACCGCGAGACCGGCGAGATCGCCCTGATCGTCGCCGGGGCCTTCCTCGGCATGATGAGCGGCATCCTCATCCCGCAGCTCACGATCCGCATCGTCGGCCTCGCCGGCTTCCCCCTGCTCGCCCTGGCCGCCGTCTACATGCCCTACAACGGCCGCACCTTCTACAAGTGGTTCGAAATCAACCGACACTTCCGCCGCACCCAGCGCACCGGCGCCACCTACCGCTCCGCCGCCCCCGAGGCCGGCACCTCCCTCACCGGCCGTGAGGTCGAGATCGGCGCACCCCCCGGCGTCGGCCGCGTCCAGTGGCTCGCCGCGCCCTTCGGCCCGGACGAGATCGCCGTCCTGCTGCACACCGAGAAGCGCACCATCACCGCCGCCATCGAGATCGAGGGCCCCGGTGTCGGCCTGCGCGACAGCGAGGACCAGGAGGCGCTGGTCGAACGTTTCGGCACCCTCCTCAAGCACGTCGCCAACGGCGACGGCCACGTCACCCGCATCCAGATGCTGGCCCGCACCCTCCCCGCCGACCCCGACGCGCACGCCAACGACGTCGCCGAGCGCGGCGACCCCGACGCCCCCGGCTGGCTCCAGGACTCCTACGACCAGCTCCAGTCGATGGTGTCCACCTCCAGCGAGCAGCACCGCGCCTACCTGGTCGCCTGCATGCACCACTCCCGCGACCTCAGCAACGAGGCCCAGGCCATCGCCCGCGCCGGCCGGCAGAACAACGGCCGCCGCATGTCCCAGGACGAGGCCCTGGCCGTCATCATGGCCCGCGAACTCGCCGACATCTGCGCCCGCCTCACCGAGGCCGACATCCGCGTCCGCCAGCCGCTCGGCGAGGCCCGGCTGTCCTCCCTCATCCACTCCATGTACGACCCCGACCACCCCATCGACCACCTCCAGGCGATGTCCCGCCGCAACGCCTGGCCGGCCGAACTCGACGCCCGCGAACCCACCTACCTCCAGGCCAAGACCCGCGAGTCCGACACCCGCGAGCCCTGGTGCCACGCCACCGCCTGGATCAAGGAGTGGCCGATGACCCCGGTCGGCGTGAACTTCCTCGCGCCGATCCTCGTCCACACCCCGGACGTCATCCGCACCGTCGCCGTCTGCATGGACCTCGAACCGACCGAGCTGGCCATCGAGCGCATGCTCACCGAGAAGACCAACGACGACGCCGAGGCGGCCCGCGCCGCCAAGATGAACCGCACCGTCGACCCGCGCGACGTCGCCGCCCACAGCCGCGTCGACCAGCGCGGCGACGACCTCGCCTCCGGCGCCGCCGGCGTCAACCTCGTCGGCTACCTCACCGTCTCCTCCCCCAACCCCGAAGCGCTCGCCCGCGACAAGCGCACCATCCGCGCCTCCGCCGGCAAGTCGTACCTCAAGCTCGAATGGTGCGACCGCGAGCACCACCGCGCGTTCGTCAACACCCTCCCCTTCGCCACCGGAATCAGGCGATGACCCCCGCCTCCCACACGTCCCCCCAGGCGCCCAGGAGGTGCCGTCATGCCGGCCCGTGACCCGCTCAACCTGATCACCGAGGCGTTCACCAGCCTCCTCTTCGGCCGCACCGAGACCACCCGCCTCCCCGTCCGCACCTCCACCGGCCAGGCCCAGGCCGTCTACCTCCCCACCGCCGCCCCCGGACTCGGCGACTCCGGCGTGATCATCGGCCGCGAGGTGTATTCCGGCAAGGGCTACATCTACGACCCGTTCCAGCTGTACGGCCAGCAGCTCCCCGCCCCGCACTGGCTGGTCCTCGGCGAGTCCGGCAACGGCAAGTCCGCCCTGGAGAAGACGTACGTCCTGCGCCAGCTCCGGTTCCGCGACCGCCAGGTCGTCGTCCTGGACGCCCAGGGCGAGGACGGCGTCGGCGAGTGGAACCTGGTCGCCCAGCAGCTCGGCATCACCCCCATCCGCCTCGACCCGATGGCCGCCCTCGACGGCACCGTCCGGCTCAACCCCCTCGACCCGGCCATCACCACCACCGGCCAGCTGGCGCTGCTGCGCACCATCATCGAGGTGGCCCTCGGCCGCGGCCTCGACGAACGCTCCGGCTTCGCCCTCAAGGTCGCCCACGCCTACGTCAACCAGACCGCCGCCCAGAACCCCGACGGCCGCCAGCCCATCCTCGGCGACATCGTGGAGCGGCTGCGCCACCCGCTGCCCGAGTCCGCCGACGCGATGAACGTCGCCCTGGAGGACGTCCGCGCCTGGGGCCTGGACGTCGCCCTCGTCCTCGACCGCCTCGTGGACGGCGACCTGCGCGGCATGTTCGACGGCCCGACCACGGTCGGCATCGACCTCGACGCCCCGCTCATCGTCTTCGACCTCTCCCACATCGACCGCAACTCCATAGCGATGCCGATCCTGATGGCGATCGTCGGCGTCTGGCTGGAGCACACCTGGATCAGGCCCGACCGCAAGAAACGGATCTTCCTGGTCGAAGAGGCGTGGCACATCATCAACTCGCCCTCGGTCGCCCAGCTCTTCCAGCGGCTGCTGAAGTTCGGCCGCCGCCTCGGCCTGTCCTTCGTCGCCGTCGTCCACCACCTCTCCGACGTCGTGGACGGCGCCGCGGCCAAGGAGGCCGCCGCGATCCTCAAGATGGCCTCCACCCGGACCATCTACGCCCAGAAGTCGGACGAGGCGCGCGCCACCGGCCAGGTCCTCGGTCTGCCCCGCTGGGCCGTGGAGATCATCCCGACCCTCACCCCGGGCATGGCCGTGTGGGACGTCAACGGCAACGTCCAGGTCGTCAAACACCTGGTGACCGAGAGCGAACGCCCCCTGGTCTTCACCGACCGCGCCATGACCGAGTCCTCCGCCCAGCGCGCCGCGTCCGCCGCGACGGCGGACGGACCGGCCGCCCTGGAGGCCGGCACCGGCGACGACAACCCGCTCGGCCTCACCGACCCCTTCGAGGCCGAGACGGAGGAACGGGTCATCTCCTTCGAGAAACGGCAGGGCGTCGGATGAGCACCCGCACCCCACCCCCGTCCCCGGCCCGGCGCGGCGGAGGCGTCCCCGACGCGCTGCTGGTCGGCGGCCTCGGCTTCGTCCTCGGCCTCACCGTCCTCACCTGGACGGCCACCGGCGTCGCCGGCTGGGTGGCCCACGGCGCCTGGCCGGACGGCGTCACCTTCCTGCGCACCGCCACCGCGCTGCGCCACTTCCTCACCCAGCCCGGCGATGTGGCCGGCGCCTGGCCCCAGGCCGACCCGGAGACGCTGCCGGGCGCGGGCCTGCTGTGGCTGATCTTCCTGGTGCTGGTCATCATGCTGTTCGGCGGCGTGCTGTGGATCGCGATCCGCGTCGCCCGCTGGCGCGCCCGCCCGGCCCGGCACCCGCGGGAGCACGGGCCGGGGCAGGAGCAGGAACAGGCGGCCGAGCCGGGGTACGCGGCACCGGCAGCGGCGCCCCAACCCGCCCCCGTACCGCGCACGTACGAGCCGCCCCACCCCCAGCAGCCGGCGACCGGCATCGCCACCGCCACCACCGTGCCCACCCCCGCCCCGGCCGCCGATCCGGTGGCCGCCGTCCTGGCCGGACCCGAGGGCCTGATCGTCCTCGACCCCGACGGCCGCCTGTGGACGAAGACCGCCACCCGGCGCGGCAGGCACGGCCCCGTCCACGTCTACGACCCCGGCCACGCCTCGGACGCGCCCGTGCGGCTGCGCTGGGCGCCCCAGCGCGGCGCGGAGGACATGCCGGCCGCCAGGAGCCGCGCCAAGGCCCTGCTGGGCCCCGTACGGCCCACCGAGCCCATCTTCCAGCTCGACGCCGAGACCGCCGAAACCCTGCTGCGCTGCTATCTGCACGCCGCCGCGCTCGCCGGGGAGCCGATCCAGCAGGTGCAGCGCTGGGCCCAGGGCAAGGCCACCGCCGACCCGGCCAAGATCCTGCGCACCCATCCCCGGGCCGCGGGCGGGGCCTCCATGGAGCTGGAGAGCGCCCTCACCTCGCTGCCGGAGCGCCGGGACGCGGCCCTGGTCCTGATCGGCCGGGCGCTGGAGGGCCTGGACCAGCTGCACATCCGTCAGTCCTGCTCACCAGGCCGGGTGGACACCCTGGCCCTGGACAACCTCGCCAACGAGGGCGGCACCCTGTACGTCATCGGCAACCACACCCCCACGGCCCCGTTCCGCGCCGCGCTGGTCGACGCCCTGACCTCCGAGCAGCCGAAGCTGACCGTCGTCGGCGCCTGACCCCGCCCGCGCGGGCCGCGCGGCAGCCCGCTAGCCCGGCTGCCGCTTGCGCGCGTGGGTGCGCGCCTTCATCCGGTTGCCGCACACGGCCATGGAGCACCACCGCGCGGTCCCGGGCCTGCTGTGGTCGATCAGGAACAGCCGGCACGCGTCGTTGGCGCACGCCCGCAGCCGCCCCGGCAGCTCCGTGAGCACCCGCGACCACGCGAGGACGACCCGGACGGCCAGGTCCGCACCGGGCGCCGTCTCCAGCCGCCAGGACACCCCGGCCGCCGACACCTCGGGGCGCAGCCGCGCCCCGTCGAGGACGGCGGCCAGCGCGCCGGTGTCCGAGGACGTGCCCCGGACGAGCCGGTGCAGGGTGTCCCGCACCCGCCGCAGCCGCTCGCACTCCCCGGCCGTGCCGTCCCCGCCCAGACCGCGTACCCAGTCCGCCGCGCCCTCCCCGCTCAGCGCGTCGGTGGGGCGCCCGTCGAGTACCGGAGCGCTGTTGAGCACGGCGAGCAGCAGGTCCTCGTCCTCCACCACGCCCATGCCCCACTCTCCTTGACACCTCTGAACGTCCTGTGCATGATCAGGGTAACCTAACCAGTAAAACCGACTTTAAGGGTTACCCCATGGCTGCTGTTCATCACCGGACCGTGGACGTCGACGGCCTGACCGTCTTCTACCGGGAGGCCGGCCCCGCGGACGCCCCCGTCATCCTGCTGCTGCACGGCTATCCGACCAGCTCCCACATGTTCCGCCACCTGATCCCGGCGCTCGCCGGCCCGTACCGGGTGATCGCCCCCGACCACATCGGCTTCGGCCGTTCGTCGGCTCCGGACGCGGCGGACTTCCCCTACACCTTCGACGCGCTCGCCGAGGTGACCCGCGGCTTCCTGGCCGCCCTGGGCGTGGAACAGTACGCGCTCTACGTCCAGGACTACGGGGCGCCCATCGGCTGGCGGCTGGCGCTGGCCTCCCCGGAGGCGGTGCTCGGTGTCGTCTCGCAGAGCGGCAACGCCTACGAGGAGGGGTTCGTCCCGGAGTTCTGGGCGCCCATCTGGGCCTACGCGGAGGACCGCGGCCCGGAGAACGAGGCGCGGCTGCGGCCGGCGCTGAGCCGGGAGGCCGTCGAGTGGCAGTACACGCACGGCGTCCCGGACCCCACTCTGGTTGACCCGGACGCCTGGGAGCACGACCTGGCGCTGCTGGCCCGGCCGGGGAACGACCGTGCCCAGCTGGCCCTGTTCGGCGACTACGCCGGTAACCGGGCCCTGTACCCGGCAGTGCAGGCGTGGCTGCGGTCGAGCGGGGTCCCGGTGCTGGCGATCTGGGGCCGCAACGACGAGATCTTCGGTCCGGCCGGTGCGGAGGCGTTCCGGCGGGATGCTCCGGACGCGGAGATCGTGCTGCTGGACGGCGGCCATTTCCTGCTGGAGAGCCATCTGGACGCGGTGGCCGACGCGATCATCGCGTTCCGCGCGCGTCTCGTGGGCGCCCCGGCCGCTGCGTGACGGGGACGGCGGCGTTCAGCGCCGCCGGGCGGGGAGGCTGAGTTCGACGGCCTGGAACCCGGGCATGCGGGGGTCGGGGTGCCCGACGCCGCTGGGGCGGAAGCCGAGGGAGGCGTAGAAGCGTGCGGCGCGCGGGTTCTTCTCGTGGACGCGCAGCCGCACCTCGCGGTCGCCTGCCCAGTCGATGGCCCGCCGCATGAGGTCCGCGGCCAGCCCGGTGCCACGGTGTTCCGGCCGGACGTAGACGCCCACGACGACGACGTGGTCGGCGTCGGCGTCGGCGTCGGCGAACGTGTCGGGCTCGGGGAAGACGGTCACCATGCCGGCCCACGGTTTGTCCGCCGCGAACCCGGCGGAGCCGCCGGGTTCTTCGGGATCGACCGGGTATCCGATGAACGTGGTGGTGCGTTCGCCGGCGGCTCGGCGTTCCCATTCCTGCTGGGGGATCTCCAGCGCGGCCTCGTAGGTCTGGTAGAACGCCACCTCGGCCAGCGGATCGAGCAGTGCGGCGAGCCGCAGTTCCCGCAGCCGCGCCCAGTCCTCGCGGCGCGTGGTCCGGATCGCATACTTGTCCATGAAACAAGAGTAGGCCCGTTGGGGATCGAAATCCCCAACGGGCCTACTCTCAATAATTGTTCGGCGGCGACCTACTCTCCCACACGGTCCCCCATGCAGTACCATCGGCGCTGGAAGGCTTAGCTTCCGGGTTCGGAATGTAACCGGGCGTTTCCCCTCCGCCATGACCACCGAAACACTAAATGGCTGTCATCGAAGAAAAAAATTTCACAGTGGACGCGAGCATCTGAGGACAAGCCCTCGGCCTATTAGTACCAGTCA
>NZ_JBHWJL010000038.1:0-29184 GCF_042731495.1 Streptomyces sp. NPDC059853 | reverse complement strand
CCCCGGATCGTGCTCGCCGGGGCGCCGGCCGGCCGGGGTGAGCTGCGGGCCGGTTCCGGCGGGCCGCAGGCGACCGCGTTCCAGGCGGGACGGGTGACGGGAAGGATTCCGCGCACCGCCACGCTGCGGCCGACCGTGACCCGTCTCGACTGGTCGACGGCCGGTGATCCCCCGGCCCGGCGGCCGGTGAAGGAGTTGGGGAACGGTCCCACGGACATCGCGCTGCTGGCCTCGGCGGCGGCGCGCGCGGGCCGTAACGACACCGCGGGCACCGCCTCCCTCGTGTGACCCCCGCGCTCCCTCACCGTCCCGCACCGTCCCCCACGGTCCCCCACCGCCCCTCACGCTCCGGCAACCCCTCACATTCCGACAACCTCATGCACAACCGAACGCTTTCCCTCGCTGAGCTGCGATGACCGATAACGGGGTAGTCACAAAGGAAGGTCGGTGAGGCGGCTGGTCTTGCCTGGCCCCGGCGACGCGGCGTAGTACGAGGGACACAAGGACGTGCGGCGTGGCATGCCCGGTACCGCACAACTGAGTGCCGTCGGCCCGCCACGCCAGATGATGGAGGACGGAACTCATGCCCAGTTCGATTCGGGGACCCCGGAGAGCGGCCCGTGCGGCAGCGGCTGTGGCCGTCGCGTCCGCGCTCGCCTTCACGGCGGCGTGCAGCAGCGACAGCGACAGCAACGGGGGGAACGGCAGCGGCGGCGGCGACAACGGCGGCGATCACGCCCCCTCCATAGAACTGCCCGATCTGTCGGGCCAGTCCCTGGAGGTGGCGGCCGTGTGGACGGGCGCCGAGCGCGACAACTTCGTCGCCGTCCTCAAGGAGTTCGAGGACCGCACCGGCGCGAAGGTCAGTTTCGTGCCCAGCAGCGACAATGTCTCCAACTTCGTGGGCACCAAGATCGAGGGCGGCGCGCCGCCGGACATCGTGATGGTGCCGCAGGTGGGCGTGCTGCACGAGTTCGCCGAGAAGGGCTGGCTCGCCCCGCTCGGCCCGTCCGTCCAGGAGCAGCTGGACGCCAACTTCGGCCAGGGCTGGCAGGATCTGGGCGCGTACGACGGCGAGCAGTACGGCGTGTACGTGAAGGTCGCCAACAAGTCGCTGATCTGGTACAACGCCAACTCCTTCGCCGCCGCCGGGGCCACGGAGCCGACGAGCTGGCAGGAGTTCATCGACACGGCCTGGCTGCTGTCGGACTCCGGCACCACGCCGGTGTCGGTCGCGGGGGCCGACGGCTGGACGCTGACCGACTGGTTCGAGAACATCTACCTCTCGCAGGCCGGCCCGGAGGCGTACGACCAGCTCGCCGCGCACGAGATCCCGTGGACGGACGAGACGGTCACCAACGCGCTGACCACGCTGGGCGAACTGTTCGGCGAGGACAACCTGCTGGCGGGCGGCGGCTCCGGCGCGCTCCAGACGGACTTCCCCGCCTCGGTCACCAACACCTTCTCCGATCTGGAGGCCCCGGCCTCCGGCATGGTGTACGAGGGTGACTTCGTGGCCGCGTTCATCGCGGGCAACACGGACGCGGTCGTCGGCGAGGACGCGCTGGTCTTCCCGTTCCCGGCGGTGGACGGTGACGCCCCGGTGGTGACGGCCGGTGACGCGGCCGTGGCGCTGACCACCGACGGGACGGCGACCGAGGCGCAGGAGGCGCTGCTGGCGTTCCTGGCGTCCACCGACGCGGCGCGCATCTGGGCGCAGCCGGGCGGTTACCTGTCCCCCAACCACTCGCTGGAGCTGGAGGCGTACCCGGACCAGGTGACGCAGGACATCGCCGCGGCGCTGCTGGCCGCCGGTGACGACTTCCGGTTCGACATGTCCGACCAGGCGCCCGCGGCGTTCGGCGGCACCACGGGGCAGGGCATGTGGCAGGGGCTTCAGAACTTCCTGCGCGACCCGGCCGACATCGAGGGCGCCCAGGAGTACCTGGAGGCCCAGGCCGTACGCGCGTACGGTCACTGACGCGGAGCGGGGCTGACACGGACCATGGCTTCCGCCAAGGCGGTCGCGGTCATCAGGGCACGTCCCTGGGCCGTCGCATGTTTTCTGTTGCCCGCGCTGCTGCTGCTCGGCGCGCTGATCGTGTACCCGATCGGGTACTCGATCCAGCGCAGTCTCTTCGACGCGTCGGGCAGCAGTTTCGTCGGTCTTGAGAATTTCCAGGACCTCTTCACCAATGAGGCGACCCGCAAAGCGCTCAGCAACACCCTGATCTGGATCGTGGTGGCCCCGGCCGTCGCGACCGGTCTGGGGCTGATCTTCGCGGTGCTGACCGAACGCATCCGCTGGGCCACCGCGTTCAAGCTGGTGGTCTTCATGCCGATGGCCATCTCCATGCTGGCGGCCGGCATCATCTTCCGGCTGGTGTACGAGCAGGACCCGGACCGCGGTCTGGCGAACGCCGCGCTGGTGACGGTGCACGACACCTTCTCCGGCGGCGCCGCCTGGCCCGACGCCCGGCCCCGTCCGGACACCGGGCTGACGGCGCAGCAGGACGGCGCGTTCCTGGTGGACGCTCCGGCGCGCGCCGGTGAGCCGGTGCTGCTGCCGCTCGTCGGGGTCAAGCCGGCCGACGCCACGGGCGAGGCGGAGGCCGCGCCGGCCGCCGCCGACCCGGGCGCGGTCACCGGCACCGTCTGGCTGGACTTCGCGCCGGGCGGCGGCGGCACCCAGGACGTCATCGACCCGGGTGAGAAGGCGCTGTCCGGGCTGAAGGTGGAGGCGGTGCGCGAGGACGGCAGCGTCGCCGCCTCGGCCACCACCGGCGGCGACGGGACGTTCAGCCTGCCGGCCGAGGACGCCGACGGCACCCAGCTGCGGCTGGCGGCCGGGAACTTCACCGCCGCGTACAACGGGGTGGAGTGGCTGGGCCCGTCGCTGGTCACCCCCGCCATCATCGCCAGCTACGTCTGGATGTGGGCGGGCTTCGCGATGGTGCTGATCGCCGCCGGACTCGCGGCCGTGCCGCGCGAGACGCTGGAGGCGGCCCGGGTGGACGGCGCGAACGAGTGGCAGGTGTTCCGGCGGATCACCGTGCCCCTGCTGGCGCCGCTGCTCGCGGTGGTGCTGGTGACGCTGATGATCAACGTGCTGAAGGTCTTCGACCTGGTGTACGTCATCGCGCCCAGTTCCTCGCAGGCGGACGCCAACGTGCTGGCGCTGGAGCTGTACCGGTCGTCGTTCGGCGGCGGGGCCAACCAGGGGCTCGGCAGTGCCATCGCGGTGCTGCTGCTGGTGCTGTGCGTGCCGATGATGATCATGAATGTGCGGCGGCTGCGACAGGAGAAGAAGCGGTGAGCGCCTCGACCGAAGCGGCGGCCACGGCCGCCCCCAACCCGCCGCCGCACCGCACCGACGCCCCGGCCGGCCCGCCGAAACCGTCCCTCGCCTCGCGCATCGGCGCGATCGCGGGCGGCGGCGCGGTCCGGGTGGTGCTGACGGTGCTGGCCGTGCTGTGGCTGCTGCCCACCGCCGGGCTGCTGGCGTCCTCCTTCCGGGACCCCCGGGACATCGCGTCCTCGGGCTGGTGGGAGGCGCTGACGGACCCGGGCCAGTGGACCGGCGCGAACTACAGCGCGCTGCTCAGCAATGACGCCTTCACCAGCTCCCTGTGGACGACCATCGCCATCACGGTGCCGTCCACGGTGCTGGTGATCGTGCTCGGCGCGCTGGCGGCGTACGCCTTCGCGTGGCTGGACTTCCCCGGCCGCGACTGGCTGTTCGTGCTGGTGGTGGCGCTGCTGGTGGTGCCGGTGCAGGTGGCGCTGATCCCGGTGGCACGGCTGTTCAACACGCTCGGCATCTTCGAGACGACGGTCGGCGTGGTGATCTTCCACTCGGCCTTCGGGCTGCCGTTCGCCATCTTCCTGCTGCGGAACTTCTTCGCGGAGATCCCGCGCGAGCTGCTGGAGGCGGCCCGGCTGGACGGGGCGGGCGAGCTGCGGCTGTTCACCCGGGTGGTGCTGCCGCTGGGCGGCCCGGCCATCGCGGCGCTGGGCATCTTCCAGTTCATGTGGGTGTGGAACGACATGCTGGTGGCGCTGATCTTCGCCGACTCCAGCTCCCCGCCCATGACGGTGGCGCTCCAGCAGGAGATGCGCCAGTTCGGCAGCAACATCGAGGTCCTGGCGCCGGGCGCCTTCCTCTCGATGCTGATCCCGCTGGGCATCTTCTTCGCCTTCCAGCGCCAGTTCGTGACGGGCGTGATGGCGGGCTCCGTCAAGTAGCACCGCCTGCGACACGAGAGGGGGCCGCCCCGGCCGGGGCGGCCCCCTTTTTGCGGGCCCGCCGCCTGCCAACCGCCGCCCGCCGGTGCCCTGCCCCCTCCCGTGGGCCCGGATTGCTCCGAACGGACGGAGTCATGGGCGACATCCCGGGCGCCCTCCCCCACAACCGGCGCTACTTGAGCGATTGTCGGATCGTCCGTGTATTGCTCCCTCGTCCGGTGGATGTGGTGCCATGCCCCGCTTCAGCGTCATCCTGACCGTTCACCGGGCCCCCGCCGAGCACCTGCACGCGTCCCTCACCTCCGTGCTCGGCCAGCGCTTCGCCGACCTCGAACTCCTCGCCGTCGACGACCTCGCCGACAGCGCGACCGACGCGGTCCTGCGCGGCTACGCGGCGGCCGACCGGCGGCTGGTACGGCTGCGGCTGCCCTGCCCGGTCGGCCCGGGCGCCGCCCGCAACGCCGCCCTCGACCGGGCCCGCGGCGCGTACGTCCTCTTCCTCGACGCCCCCGACAACCTCGCCCCCGGCGCCCTCCCGGCCATCGACGCCCGGCTGCGCACCACCGGCGACCCCCAGCTGCTGCTCTTCCGGGACACCGCGACCGACCCCGGCACCGGCCTCTACAGCGAACAGCCGCCCGAGGTGATGACCCTCGCCGACCGCCCCGGACTGCTGTGGCTCGACCCCGCCGTCCACGCCCGCGCCCACCGCCGCGACCTCGTCGACCGCCTCGGCCTGCGCTTCCCGCCCGGCCACTACGCGGACCTCCCGTTCAGCCAGCGCGCCCTGACCGCCGCCGGCTCGGTCGCCGTCCTCGACCGGAGCTGCGTCCGCCGCGCCCCGTCCCCGGCGCCCGCCGCCCGCCCCACCGGGCGCGCGCACCTCGACCTGCTGCGCCAGTACGACCGGCTGTTCGCCCAGCCCCTGCCCGCCCGCTGGCGCGCCCCGCTCTACCAGCGGATGCTCGCCGACCTCACCCGCCTCCACCAGCGGCCGGGGCTGCTGCTCCCGCCCGCCGCCCGCGCCGAGTTCTTCCGGCACGCCGCGGCGCTCGGCGCCCGGCACCGCACCACCTCCGGCGCCACCCCGCTCACCGACGGCCGGCACCGCATCCGCCGCCCCGCCCCCGCCCGCTGGCTGCGCGCCACCGCCGCCCTCACCGCCCGCGCCCGGCTCACCACCCGGCACGCCGCGCGCGCCCTCGCGCCCCGCCTGCGGGCGTCCGGCCGGTGGCTGCGCGCCGCCGCACTGCGGCTGTACTACCGGCTGCACCTGCTCCGCCCCCTCCTCCCCGACCTCGCCGTGTTCCTCCCCGCCACCGGCGGCTACGCCGGCCACCCCGCCGCCCTGGAGGCGCAGGTCCGCGCCCTCGCCCCGCGGCTGCGCACCGTCTGGATCGCCGGACCCGGACACGCCCGCCACCTCCCCGAAGGACCCCGCCGCCTCCACCCGCACTCCCCGGCCGCCGCCCGCGCCCTGGCCCGGGCCCGCTACCTCGTCAGCGACGCCCCGTTCCCCGCGCCCGTCCCGGACCACCCGCGCCGCGGCCAGCACCGGCTCCAGACCCACCGCGGCACCCCCATCGCCCTCCCCCATACCCCGGACGAACGGCAGACCGGCTGCTGGACCACCGCCCTCTCCACCGGCCCGCACGCCACCCGCACCGCGCGCCGCGCCCAGCCCGGCCCGTACACCCTGCTGGAGTACGGCTCCCCGCAGGCCGACCGGCTGCTCACCGCCACCCCCGGGGACATCCGCGCCGCACGGGCCGGGCTCGGCGTCCCCGACGGGGTCCTCACCGTGCTGTACGTCCCGGCGCACCGCCCGTACGAGCCAGGCCCCGGCATCCCGCACCTGGACGTGGCCGGCCTCGCCGCCCGGCTCGGGCCCGGCCATCTGCTGCTCAGCCGCGCCCCGCTCGGCCACCCGGCGCCCGGTGTCCGCGAGGTGCCCGCCGCCGGCCACCCCGACCTGATGACGCTCTGCCTGGCCGCCGACGTGCTGCTCACCGACTACCACCCGGTGATCTTCGAGTACGCCCTGCTGGACCGGCCGATCGTCGTCCACGCCCCGGACTGGGCCGACTACCGCGCCGCCCGGGGCGTCTGCCTGGAGCTGCCGGACTGCCCGCCCGGGCCGGTCACCCGCACCGAGGACGAGCTGCACGCCCTGTTCACCGATCCCGGCGGCGCGCTGTGGGGCGCGCACGGGGCCCGGCTGCGGGCCGCGTTCCGGGCCGCGTTCAGCCCGCGCGACGACGGCCGCGCCGCCGAACGCGTCGTCCGCGAGGTCTTCCTCGACGGCCACGGGCTCCCCGCCGTCGTACCACCCGGCGCCCGCCGGGCGCACCGCCCCGCCCCCGACCCGGTATCGGCCTCATGACCTCCCGCTCCATCAGCGTCATCGTGATCGCCTACAACGACGCCGCGCACGTCACCGACGCCATCCGCTCCGCCCTCGACCAGGGCCCGGCGGTCGGCGAGGTCGTCGCCGTCGACGACGCCTCCACCGACGCCACCGCCACCGTCCTGGAACGGCTGGCCGCCCGCGAACCCCGGCTGCGGCTGCTGCGCCACGCCGTCAACAGCGGCGGCTGCGGCACCCCGCGCAACACCGGCCTCTCGGCGGCGCGCGGCCGGTACGTGCTGTTCCTGGACAGCGACGACGTCCTGCCGCCCGGCGCCGCCGCCGCCCTGCTGGCCGCCGCCGCCCGGCACGAGGCGCCCGTCACCGCCGGCCTGTGCGTCCGCCGCGAACTGCCCGACGGCACCGAACGCCCCTGGCAGCCCGCCCTGTACGCCGCGCCCGCCGTGCACGAACCGCCGCGTGACCATCCCGGTCTGGTGCACGACACGCTGTGCGTCAACAAGCTGTACGACCGCGCGTTCCTGCGCACCCACCGGATCACCTTCCCCGACGGCCACTTCCCCTACGAGGACTTCGTCTTCACCGCCCGCGTCCTGGCCGCCGCCCCGCGCCTGGCCGTGATCCCGGACCCGGTGTACGTGTGGCAGGTGCGCCGCCGCGCCGCCGCACTGTCCATCTCCCTGGACCGGGGCCGGATCGCGCACTGGGCGGGCCGGCTCGAAGCGCACCGGCAGGCCGTCGAGGCGCTGCGCGCCGCGGGCGCGGAGCGGCTGGCGCGGGCGGCGCGCACCAAGTTCCTCGACCACGACCTGCCGCTGTACGTCCGGGAGCTGCCCGCGCGCGGCGCCGCGTTCCAGCGCTGGTGGTGGTCGCTCACCCGCGCCCACCTCGCCGCCTTCGACCCGGCCGAGGTGGCGGCGGCGCGCCCCGTCAACCGCTGGCCGGCCGCCGTCCTGCTGGCCTCCCCCACCCCGCGCGACCCGGCCAGGCTGGCGGCGCTGGCCGCCGACCCGCCCCGGCTGCTGCCGCCGCTGGCCACCGCCGCCGGGCGGCCCGTCTGGTCGGCCGACCTGCCCGGCACCGTCCTGGACGGCCTGGACGATCTGCCGGTGCGGGCGCTGCCGCTGACGGTGGACGGCGAACTCACCGGGTCCGGCGCGTACCCGGTGCTGCGGCTGCGCGTCCACGAGTTGTACGGGCGGCTGGCGGCGGCCGGGGTCTACGGGGTGGACGTCGAACTGCGCGAGAGGGCCACGGGCCGGGTCGGGCAGCGGCGCAGTGTGGCGCTGTTCCCGGACGGCGCGGGCTGGACGGCCGCCCCGCGGCTGGACCTGGCGGCGCTGCCCGCTCCCTCCGGCGCGCTGGCGGTGTGGGACGTCCGGGCGGTGGTCCGGTGCACGCGGCAGCGGACCGTGGTCGCCGGTGTCCGGCCGGTGGGTCCGGTGCCGCGCCGTACCGTGCTGCCCAGCCGGCGGCACGGGCTGCTGCTGGTGCAGCCGTACACCACCGGGCACGGGGCGCTCGCGGTGCGGACCGCGCCGGGGGTGCGCGGGGCGACCGGGGTGGCCGCGGCCCGCTTGCAGCGTCTGCTCAGAACCTGACTAGAGGAGTTCGGATGACGACGTTTCTGATCACCGGCGGCGCGGGCTACATCGGCGCGCACGTGGTGCGCGCCCTGCTGGCGGCGGGGGAACGGCCCGTGGTGTACGACGATCTGTCCACCGGGGTACGGGCCCGGGTGCCCGAGGGGGTGCCGCTGGTGGAGGGCAGCACGCTGGACCGGGTGCTGCTGGATCAGACGATCGCCCGGTACGAGGTGGGCGGGGTGATCCACCTGGCGGCGAAGAAGCGGGTGGCGGAGTCGATGACGCAGCCGCTGCGCTACTACCGGGAGAACGTGCACGGGTTGCAGATCCTGCTGGAGGCGGTGCGCGGGGCGCGGATCGAGACGTTCGTCTTCTCCTCCTCGGCCTCGGTGTACGGGACCCCGGCCGACGGCGGCCCGGTGACCGAGGACACCGTGTGCGCGCCGATCAGCCCGTACGGCGAGACCAAGCTGATCGGCGAGTGGCTGGTGCGCGCGGCGGGGCGGGCGCACGGGATCTCCACGGCCTGTCTGCGGTACTTCAACGTGGCGGGCGCGGCCGCCCCGGAGCTGGCGGACACCTCGGTGGCCAATCTGATCCCGATGGTGTTCGAGCGGCTGGACGCCGGGCTGCCGCCGCTGATCTTCGGGGACGACTATCCGACCCCGGACGGCACCTGTGTACGGGATTACATTCATGTGGAGGATCTGGCGCAGGCCCATGTGGCGGCGGCGCGGGCGCTGGCGGAGCAGCCGTTCGCGGGCGATCTGACGCTGAACATCGGGCGCGGAGAGGGCGTCTCGGTCCGGGAGATGACCACCGAGATCGGCCGGCTGACCCATCACGAAGCGCTGATTCCGCAGGTGGCGGCGCGACGGGCGGGCGATCCGGCGCGGGTGGTGGCGCGGACGGACGCGGCGGCCAAACAGCTGGGGTGGTGTGCGCGGCGCGGGGTGCGGGAGATGATCACCTCGGCTTGGGCAGGCTGGCGGTTCACTCGGTAATTACGTAAATGTAGAGTCCGGGGTATGAGTGCGGAGCTGGAAGCGAGGGTCGCCGCCCTGGAGCGCCGGATCGCGGCCCTGGAGGGCGGGGGCGCCGGCTTCTGGGCCCTGGAGGGCCTGAAGAAGCAGCTGGCGCCGGACGGGCCCGGCGGGGTGCTGTTCACCGGGTCGGCCCGGCTGCCCACCGACGAGGCGTACGAGTGGCAGTACGGGCTGACCACCGAGGATCTGCTGGCGATCGACTGGGAGCAGGCGGCCGAGTCGTTCGCGGCGCTGGGGCACCCGGTACGGATGCGGCTGCTGCGCGAGATCGCGCACGGGCGGCGCACCGTCGCCGAACTGGCCGCCCTGGAAGGGCTGGGCACCACCGGCCAGATCTACCACCATCTGCGCCAGCTGACCGCGGCCGGCTGGCTGCACACCACGGGCCGGGGCCGCCACGAGATCCCGGCCACCCGCGTCATCCCCCTGCTGGTGGCCCTGGCCACCACCCGTTCACCGAGCTGAGAGCCCCGCATGAGCCTCTACCGCGTCTGCTTCTGGATATTCGCCGCCCTGGCCGTCCTGGAGGTCGTCCACGGCATCCCGGTGTTCCTGCCGTGGGGCTTCCTGCTGGTGGCGGTGGTCTCCCAGTACCTCAGCACCCGCGCGCCCCGCCACCACACCCCGCCGCCCGCCGTGGAGGTGGCGGCGCCGGTGAACGGACGCTGGCTGGCCCTCAACAGCCCGGCGGACAAGGTGCCCAGCCACGGGACGTACCAGTACGGGCAGAGCCACGCCATCGACATCGCCGCCGAGCCGGAGGACGGTTCGCGGCCCGCGTTCGGCTGGTGGCCGCTCTCCCGCCCGGCCCGCGCCTTCCCGGCGTTCGGCGCCCCGCTGCTGGCGGTGGCCGACGGCACGGTGGTCTCCGCCCGGGACACCCAGCGCGACCACCGCAGCCGCAACTCCTGGCCCGCGCTGCCCTATCTGCTGTTCGAGGGCCTGTTCCGCGAGCTGGTCAGCGCGCGCCGGGTCATCGGCAACCAGCTGGTCCTCGACCTGGGGAACGGCACGTACGCGCTGTACGCACACCTGAGGAAGGGCTCGCTGCGGGTGCGCGCGGGCGACCGCGTGACGGCCGGACAGCCCCTGGCGGAGTGCGGCAACACCGGCAACTCCTCCGAGCCGCACGTCCACTTCCAGCTGATGGACCACCCCGACCCCGCCAAGGCCCGGGGCATCCCCTTCACCTGGACCGGGGTGGGCGTCCCGGCGAACCTGGAGACCTTCACGCCCCCGGCCTCCGTACCAGCCGCTCCCGGCAAGCGGAAGTTGCCATGAGCGGGACGGCGTGGTGGGCTGGCCGGTATGGAGTTCACGGAGGTCCTGGCCGAGGTCGGCGCGCGGTTGCGGCGCGTGCGGCAGGAGCGGGGGGTGACGCTGGCGGCGCTGTCGGAGGTCACCGGCATCTCCACCAGCACCCTGTCCCGGCTGGAGTCGGGGCAGCGGCGGCCCTCGCTCGAACTGCTGCTGCCGCTGGCCAAGGCGTTCCAGGTGCCGCTGGACGAACTGGTCGGCGCCCCGCCGGTCGGTGACCCCCGGGTGCGGCTCGCCCCGCGCCGGATCCAGGGCGGGCGCACCGTGCTGCCGCTGAGCGGCCGGCCCGGCCCCCTTCAGGCGTACAAGATGATCATCCCGCCCGAGCCGGCGGGGCAGCCCGAGCCAGAACAGCGCACCCACGAGGGCTACGAGTGGCTGTACGTCCTCACCGGACGGCTGCGGCTGCTGCTCGCCGACCGGGACCTGGAGCTGGGCGAGGGCGAGGCCGCCGAATTCGACACCCGGCTGCCGCACTGGTTCGGCAGCGCCACCGCCCGCCCCGTGGAAGTGCTGAGCCTCTTCGGCCCCCAGGGCGAACGCATGCATGTGCGCGCCCGCCCCAAAGGCCGTTAGGCCGTGTCTTCCGGATCTTCGCGGGGCCGCGCCGCCGGCTACTGGGGGTACCTCCCGGCCGAAGGCCGGGGGAACCTCGCCGCGTTGTCGCATCTCGCGAGTACGACCCGGTACGAGCGAGATCCTCCGCCTTGCGATGCACCGCATCCGACGACGCGGCCTGATCCACGAAGATCCGGAAGACGCGGCCTAGCCGCGCTCACCCCGCCCCTGCCCGCCGGTGTCGAAGTCCAGCGAGCGCAGCCGCGCGTCCGGCCCCAGATGGACGACCGTCACCCGCCCGTCCGCCGTGACCGCCGCCGCCGGGTTGCCCACCGCCAGGTGCGGGTCCGTCACCCACGGGGCCGGCGACACCGCCACCGCCACCCGGCCCGCCTCGTCCCGCACCGCGATCAGCGCGCCGCCCGCCTCGGCCACCGGACCGCTGCCCACCCCGCCCGCCATCGACGTGACCCGCGGCTCCGCCCCCTCCACCCCGTCCACCACGGCGGTCTGCAGGACACCGGTGCCCGGCTGCCGGAAGTACAGCGTCACCCCGGCCCCCGCCCGCCGCGCCGTCAGCGGCCCGGTGACAGCGGGCAGTCCGGCGTCCACCGGCGCGCCGAACCCGCCGTCCGCCCGCTGCCGCCACAGCAGCACCTTGTCGTGCGTGGCGACCAGGATCCGGATCCGGCCGTCCCCGCCGGCCGCCGCCACCGGCCGGCTCCCGGCGTTCGCGCCGCCCAGATCCGTCCAGCCGCTCCACCGCCCCGTCGCCGGGTCGAGCGTGCGGGCGCTGAGGCCGTGCCCCGCGTTCCGTACCGCGACCACCACCCGCCCCGCCGCGTCCACGCCCACCACCGGCACCGACAGCTGCCAGCTCGCCTCGTGGTCCGTGCCGTTCGGCGCGCCCAGCGGCTCCCACTCCCCGAGGTCCACGGAGCGCACCACCTCCCGCCGGTATCCGGCGTCGCCCGGCGCGCCGCCGACCGTACGGGTGCCGTACACCGCCGGCCGCCCGTCCGGGTGGCGCACCACCACGACGCCGTCGTCGATCCCGGCGCCCGGCAGCAGTTCCGGCTCCGGCCAGTCCGTCTCCCCCGCCGCCCGCCGCCACACCGCCAGCCGTCCGCTGAGCACCGCGCAGGCCAGCATCCCGCCGTCGTCCAGCCGGTGCAGCCAGTCGGTGCCCATCTCGCGCGGGTCGCGCATGGCCGGGAGCCAGCGCGGATCGGGGGTGGCGCCCGTCTTGTAGTCGCCGCAGCCGTCCCGGTCGCCGCAGGTCACACCGACCCCGCCGTAGATGTGCAGGGTGCGGGCCTTGGCCTCGGCGGCGGCCGGGCTGAGCGTCGGCGGCAGGGTGCCGCCCCGGTAGCCGAGGTAGCTCTGCGCGCTGAAGTGCGCGGGGTCCTCGGCCGCGTACCGCTCCAGCGCCAGCTGGACGAACCGCGCCCCGTACATGTGGTCCTGGTGGTCGGAGTAGGCCGTCCTGCCGGGGCGCCGGTCCGGCGTGGGGTCCTGGAACCTGACGTGGGTGGGTGCGGTCACCCGCAGCAGCCCGGTGAGGGCGGCGGTCAGCTGGTCCGCGCTGACCGTGAAGTCCTCGCCGACCACGCTGCCGCGCGCCCGCAGCGACTCCAGCCGCCCGATCCGGCCGCGCCACAGCCCGGCCAGCGAGGCGGGCACCTCCTCGGACACCTTGCGGGCCTCGCGCAGCTGACACCAGATCAGCTGGAGCGAGGGGCGCGCCAGCAGCGTGTCGCACTGGACGGGGAAGCCGCCTGCGGTGGGCAGCACCACGGAGTTCCAGCGGCTGCCGTGGTCGCCGGTGGCCATGTGGGCGTACGCGGCGCGCAGTCCGTTCTGCCGGGCGCGGGCGAAACGGTCGTGTCCCTCGCTCGGGGAGGGCCGCCCCGGGCCGCCGTTGCCGTTGACGCCGTTGGACTCGCCGGAGGTGAGGATGACGGTGGTGAGCGCGGCGTCGGTGCCCAGCGTGCAGCTCACATCGGGGTTCATGAAGTACAGGTCGTCGTCCGGGTGCGCGATGATCTGCACGACCGTGGCGGGCCGCCCCGGGCCGGGGTCCGCGCCGTGCTCCGCTCCGTTCGCCAGGGGCCGCAGGGCCTCGGTGAGGGTGGCGGTGCCGATGACGGAGGCGATCCCGCCTCCGAGCAGCGCGCGGCGCGACAGGCTCATGGAACGGTTTCCTCGCGGGGACGGGGCAGCAGGATGCGCCGGGACACCAGATAGGTGAAGGGTACGGCGCCGGCGGCGGCGAGCAGCGGGGCGATGGTGCTGTTCAGCCCGGCGCCGCTGACCAGCAGATACAGGCCGGCGCTCTGCGCGAGGTAGTTGGTGAGCTGGGTCAGCGGGAAGAACGCGAACTTCCGCCAGCTGGGGCGGGTGCGGTAGGTGAAGTAGGTGTTGAGGAAGAACGAGCCGACCATGCTGGCGAGGTAGGCGAGGGTGAAGGCGGAGAAGTACGGCAGCCAGCGGTGCAGCGGGAGGTAGCAGAGGTAGAAGGTGCCGGTGTTGACGACACCGATGAGGGCGAACCGGCCGAACTGCGCGAGCCGGTCCGCCGCGGGCCACCTCACGGCTCCCGCTCCTCGGCCGGCACCGCCGCGGGCCCGGCCCCCCGCCCCGGGCCGGTGTCCGGGGCGGCCCGGATCTCTCCGGTCTCCTTCACCAGATAGTGCGGCCGGCGCTTCGTCTCGTAGTAGATGCGCCCGATGTACTCGCCGATCAGCCCGAGCATCAGCATCTGGAGCCCGCCGAGCCCGGCGATGATGGCCACCAGGGTGACGTACCCGGGCACCGAGACGCCGCCGGTCAGCGCCGTGACGACGACCCAGGCGGCGTACGCCCCGGCCAGCGCCGCCAGCGCGAGGCCGGTGTGGATGGCCAGCCGCAGCGGCCGGTTGTTGAACGAGATCAGCCCGTCCATGCCGTAGTCGAGCAGCGAGCGGAACCGCCACTTGCTGCCCCCGCCGCCCTCCCGTTCCGCGTCCCGGCAGTCGAAGGTGACGGTGTCGAAGCCGATCCAGGAGAACAGTCCCTTGGAGAAGCGGTTGCTCTCCGGCAGCGCGAGCAGCGCGTCCACCGCCGCCCGCGACAGCAGCCGGAAGTCGCCCACCCCACTGGTCAGCGGCACGTCCACCCACCGGTTGACGGCCCGGTAGTACAGCCGGGAGAGCAGCCCGCGCACCGCCTTGTCGCAGGAGCGGTCACGTTTGGCCACCACCTGGTCGTGGCCCCGGCGGTGGAGTTCGAGCATGTGCCCGATCAGCTCGGGGCGGTGCTGGAGGTCGGCGTCCATCAGGACCACCGCGTCCCCGCGGGCGGCACGCAGACCGGCGAGCATCGCCGCCTCCTTGCCGAAGTTGCGGCTGAAGGAGAGGTACCGGGTGTTCGCCGGGTGCTCGACGCGCAGCGCGCGCAGCCGGGGGAGGGTGTTGTCGGCGCTGCCGTCGTCCACGTAGCACAGCTCGTAGCCGACACCGAGACGATCCAGACTGGCGCGCAACTGCTGGTCGAAGCGGTCGATGACGGCCTCTTCGTTGTAGCAGGGGACGACGACGGACAGCCTCATGCGGCAGGTCTCCTTCTCGGATGTCCCACAGGTCCGGCACAACGCGCGGGGTCCTTGCTGCCGTGGACGGCCCGGCGTGGCTCAGTATGGTGCAATGAACCTATTTGATCCCCTTTACGACATGCAGAGGAGGGCGTACGGGTGACCCCGCGCACCGCCGCAACGCGCCGCCGCCCGGCCCTCGCGGTGGCCGCCGCAGCCGGCGCGCTGCTCGTCGTGAGCGCCGCCCTCGGACGGTACGTACGCCCCACCTCCGACGACTGGTGCGCCGCCTGGAAAACCCGGGAACTCGGCATCCACGGCATCACCTGGGACTTCTACACCACCCAGAACGGCCGGGTGGCCAACGCCTTCCTCAACGGCGTCACCTACACCGCAGGGCTCCTCGGCCCCCAACTGCTGCCCGCCCTCCTGCTGCTCGCCCTCACCACCGGACTCGTCGTCCTCGGCCGCACCCTGGCCGTCCGCACCGGCCGCGAGGCACCGCTGCCCGCCCTCGTCGCCGCCGCCCTCGTCCTGCCCGCCCTGCTGGTGTACGCCTCGCCGCTGCCGTACCAGACCCTGCTGTGGGCGCCCGCCACCATCTCCCACACCCTGCCCGCCGTCATCGGCCTCTGGCTCGTCAACGGGGCCCTGTGGGCCCAGCGGCGCGGCCGGCGCGCCCGCCGCACCGCCATCGCCTGCGCCCTGGCCGCCGGGGTCTTCCTCGGCACCCTCAGCGAAGCGTTCAGCGCCGCCGCCGGGACCCTCGCCGCGCTCGCCGCGCTCGCCGCCCTCCCCCGCCGCCGCACCCGGGACGGCCGGTACGTCCTCGCCTGGTGCACCGCCGGCTGCCTCGGCCTGGCCGCCGGACTCGCCCTGCTGTACACCTCGCCCGGCGCCCGCGCCCGCCGCCGCGTCCACCCGCCGCCCGGCGACCCGTTCTCCACCACCGAACTCACCGCCACCGTCCGCGACTGGCTCCGGGTGTGGGAGTGGATCGCCGGCGCGGCCGGCTCCTGGGTGTGGCTCGGCGCCGCCACCGCCGGCCTGCTGCTCGGCCTGGCCCTGCGCACCGCACCACTGGCGCTGCCCCCGCTCACCGCCCCCGACCCGCCGCCCGCCGCCACCGCGGCCGGCGCCGTCACCCACGGGCCCGGCGCCGACGCCGGCCGGGTCACGCTCCCCGGCCGGCTCGCCCTCGCCGCCCCGGCCGCCGCCGTCGCCCTCGCCTCCCTCGCCGTCGTCGCCGCCCTGCGCCTCGGCTACGGCCCGAGCGGCTGGACGTACTACCGCACCTGGAACAGCTTCCTGGTCCCCCTGCTGCTCGCCCTCTGCCTCTACGGCCTGCTCGCCGGCCAGGCACTCGCCACCCGGCTGCGCCGCCCCCGTACCCGCACCGTGGCCGCGCTGCTCACCACCGCCGCCACCCTCGCCGCACTCGCCGGGCTCCTCCCCGAGGTACGGGCGCTCGCCACCGAGACCCGCGCCCGCGCCGCCGCCTGGGACGCCCAGGACACCCGCATCCGCGCCGAGGCCGCCGCCGGTGCCACCACCGTCGGCTACCAGCCCCTCCACATCGCCGGGCTCACCGAGCCCTTCATGGCCAAGAACGCGACCGGCGACTGGGCCGCACGCTGCGTCGCCGGCTTCTACCACGTGGACCGCATCGAACCCCTCACCCCCCACCGAGGAGGCGGAACCCCATGACCGACACACCGCTGACGCCCGACGTCACGGTCGTCGTCATCGCCTACAACGACGCCCGCCGGCTGCCCCGCGCCGTGCACTCCGTACTGCGCCAGACCCTCAACAACCTGGAGGTGATCATCGCCGACGACTGCTCCACCGACGACACCCCCGCCGTCGCCGCCGAACTCGCCGCCACCGACCCCCGGGTCCGCGTCATCCGGCTCCCCGAGAACAGCGGCGGCTGCAGCGCCCCGCGCAACGCCGGCATCGACGCCGCCCGCGCCCCGTACCTGATGTTCCTCGACAGCGACGACGAACTCCCCCGGCACGCCTGCAAATCCCTGCTGCTCACCGCCGAGAGCACCGGCGCCGACTTCGTCACCGGCGAGGTCACCCGCGTCCACGAGGACACCGGCGGCACCGGCCTGTGGTACCCCGAACTCTTCGACAGCGACATCCGCGTGGTGGACGGCATCGGCGAGGCCCCCGAGTACTTCACCGACCACCTCTCCACCAACAAGCTCTACCGCGCCGCGTTCATCGCCCGCCACCGGCTCCGCTTCCCGGCCGGCATGCACTACGAGGACCAGCTGTTCACCGCCAAGGCCTTCACCCTCGCCGACCGCTTCGCCGTCGTGCCCTGGCCCGTCTACACCTGGTACCTCGCCCACGACCCCGGCCAGCTCTCCATCTCCTCCAGCCGCCACAAGATGGCCAACGTCCGCGACCGGGTGCACGCCGCCCGGCTCATCGACACCTTCCTCACCGAGAGCGGCAACATCGCGCTCCGCCCCGCCAAGGACGCCAAGTTCCTCCGCCACGACCTGCGGCTCTACCTCGGCGACCTGCCGTTCCGCGACGACGACTGGATCCGCGAGTTCACCGGCGTCGTCGGCCCCTACCTGGAGAACGGCATCACCGACGAGGCCCGCACCGGCCTCCCCCGCGAACAGCGCGTGTGCCAGTACCTCCTCACCGCCGGACGCGTCGAGGACGCCCGCACCGCCGCCCGTTCCCTCGGCCGCCCGCTCCTCGCCCCGCGCGCCGTCGTCCGCGACGGGGACCGCACCTACTGGGGCGACCACCTGCCCGACGACCCCGCCGCCCTCACCGAACTCGACATCACCGAGTGGCGCATGGAGTCCCAGCCCTTCACCTCCCGCCCCATCCGGCACGAACTCACCCGCGTCGACACCGACGGCCCCCGGCTCCGCCTCGGCCTGCGCACCTACGACCCGGCCCGGCTGCTGGCCGACCCCGACGGCGTCACCGCCGCCCTGTGGCTGGCCGCCGCCGGCGAACCCCTGCGCGTCCCCTTCGGCTACGTCCCCGCGGGACCCGACCGCTACGAGGCCGACATCGAAGTGGACCTGCGCAAGGTGCCGCTCGCCGCCAAGGGCTTCAAAGGCCGCCGCCACCCGGTGATCGCCCTGGAACGCCTCGGCCTGCGCCGCACCGACATCCTGCTCGCCCCCACCGGCCTGCCCGCCCGCCGCACCCGGCTCGCCGGCCACGCCATCACCGTCGCCCCCGAGGAACGCGGCGCCGGACGGCTCGAACTCACCTGGGCCCGCTCCGGACTCCTCGCCGGCGCCGAAGCCGTCGCCCCCCGCCTCGGCCCCGTCCGCGCGAAAACCGCCCGCCTCGGCCGCCGGCTCTCCGGCCCGCGCCTCAAAGCCCTCACCTACCAGGAACTCAAACGCCTCCCCCGCGACCGCGACCTCGTCGTCTTCGAAGCCCTCGAAGGGCGCGGCTACGCCGACAGCCCCCGCTACATCTACGAGGAACTCGTCCGGCGCGGCCTGCCCCTCAACGCCGTATGGGCCTACGCCGGCGACCCGGCCGGCTTCCCGCCCGGCGTCCCCCTGGTACGGCGCGGCAGCTGGGAGTACGTCCGCACCCTGGCCCGCGCCCGCTACTGGGTCGACTCGCACGGCTTCCCCACCGCGTACGGCAAACCGCGCGGCACCCGCTACCTCCAGACCTGGCACGGCCAGGCGTTCAAACACATGGGCTTCGACATCCCGGACCTGCGGTTCGGCCCCCCGGAACGCCAGCAGCAGCACCGGGACGCCATCGCCCGCTGGGACCTGCTCATCGCCCCCAGCGAGGAGTTCGAACGCACCTTCGTCCGCGCCAACGGCTACACCGGCGAACTCCTGCGCTGCGGCCTGCCGCGCAACGACGTCCTGGTGCGCTGGCGCGAGGTCGAGGCCAGGGACCGGGCCCAGGCCGCCCGGGTGCGGCTCCAGATCCCGGACGGGCACAAGGTCCTGCTGTACGCGCCGACCTTCCGCGACGGGGCGCGCGGCACCGGCGACTCGATCCGCGTGGACCTGCAACGGCTCGCCACCGGCATCGGCCGCGACTGGACGGTCGTGGTGCGCCCGCACTACTACGAACGGTTCGAGGTACCGCGCGAGGTCGCCCCGGTCGTCCGCGACGGACGCGGCTTCCCCGACATCAACGACCTGCTGCTCGCCTCCGACGCGCTGCTGACGGACTACTCGTCCCTGATGTTCGACTACGCCAACCTGGGCCGGCCGATCCTGCTGTTCGCCGACGACTACGAGCACTACCGCAACAGCGCGCGCGGCACCTACTACGACCTGCACGAGATCGCCCCGGGACCGGTCCTGACCGAGACCGGCGAGGTCATCGAGGCGATCAGCGACCTGGACCGGGTGCAGAAGGAGCACGCCGACCGGTACGCCGCCTTCCAGCAGCGGTTCACCACCTACGAGACCGGCGGCGCCAGCTGGGCCGTAGTGGAACGCTTCTTCGAGGGGATGCTCTGAGATGAAACACCGCAACGTCTTCCTCGTCGGCATCGACGTCGACTCCATGGGCGGCTCCCAGCGCGTCCTGCACACCCTCGCCCAGGGCTTCGCCGGGCGCGGACACCGCGTCGAACTCGTCGGCATCCGGCCGAGCCCCGAACCGCACACCTACGTCGCCGACCCCGGCTACCGGCACACCACCCTCTACCCCGAACCCTCCCCGCGCCCCTGGCGGCCCGCCACCTTCGCCGAACGGCTCAACCCCTCCCGCATCAGGGAACAGCGCGCCCGCGCCGAACACCGCGAGGCGGCGGTCGAGAAACTGAACGCCCGCTTCGCGGACGTCCCCCACGGCTACGTGATCATCGGCTCCCCGTGGGCCGCCGACTGGCTGCGCGCGGTACGCCGGCCCCACCTGAAGGGCGTCGGCCAGTACCACGAGTCGTACGAACAGGCCCGCGCCTCCGCCAACCTGCGGCTGATCCTGCGCCACTACCCGGAACTGGAGAAGGCGGTCTTCCTGAGCGAGGGCGACGCCGCCCTCTTCCGCCGCGACCGGCTGCCCAACGCCGCGACCATCCCCAACCCGCTGCCGTTCAGCCCCGGCCCGGCCGCCCGGCTCGACACCCGCCGCATCGGGGCGGTGGGCCGGCTGGAGCCGGTCAAACGCCTCGACCGGCTGATCGACGCGTTCGCGGACACCGGTGAGAAGGACTGGGAACTGCACCTGTTCGGCGACGGCCCGCTCCGGGGCACCCTGGAGGACCACGCGCGCACACGCGGCGTCGCCGAACGGGTCCACTTCCGGGGCAGCGTCGGGGACATGGCGGCGGCCTACCGCGAACTGTCCCTGCTCGCCCTCACCAGCGACCGCGAAGGCCGCCCGATGGCAGTCGCCGAAGCGGCGGCATGCGGGGTCCCCACGGTGAGCTTCGACCTGTCGGCCGGCGTCAGAGAACTGATCAGGGACGGCCACACCGGCACCCTGGTCCCCCCGGGCAACACCGACGCCTTCGCCCAGGCCCTCACCGCCCTGATGCGCGACACCCCCCGCCGCCACCACTACGGCGCGGCAGCCCGCACCCACGTCGCGGGCCTGGACCTGCCACGCATCCTGGACCGCTGGGAAGACCTCTTCGAAGAAATCGACCGCTGACACCGGACGCCCCGGCCCGGCACTTGCCGGGCCGGGGACCGGCGGAACTAGTACTGCGTCACTGTCTGGCCCTCCGGAACCCGGTAACAGGCTGACCGCACCATGACGTAGAGCATCGACTCGGTGGAGAGATCGGTCTCCGGGTCGAGATTGCGCCCGTCCAGGAAGCTGATCTCCGCCGTGTACTGCTCGGGCTCCAGTCCGGCCAGCAGTTCGAGGGTGCCGGCCGGACTGTTGTTCGGACCGTACTTGGCCACTTCCCAGCCACGGCCCGGAAGGCCGTCGCGCAAGTCGGCCATGGCGCGTTCGAGCTCGCTTTCGGGCACCTCTTTGACCGACCAGGTGTGCCGGACGAAGAAGTACTCGCCCCGTTCCCTGTCCGCGCACGTCACCACACCGGGCCCTGGTTCGCTGACCGTTCCGCGCAGTCCGGTGAGGTCGAGAAGGTCGCTGGAGATCGTCTTCACCTCGGAGCGGACGTCTTCGACTTCTCTGGTCCCGGCCGCCTCCGTTCCATGGAAACCCACGACATCGCTTCTGCCGCATCCGACGGAGAGGCATACCACGGATATGGCTGCCACCATGGAGATACTCCGGGCCAACAGTGCACCCCACACTCCTGCCATGCTCCGCACGGCATTCCTGCCCATCAGAATACCCGATCCACCACTTTGTCCAGCCTTCCGCAGATATTAGTCGGCAGAGGTTTCCCGAGACTCAGTAGGAACCGCTGGGGCTTTCCCCCTCGGGCGTACTCAGGCAAGGAGAAACAACGGCGAAAACCAGACGGGAGTCTTCGTCCGTCTTCCCCGGAAGCGTGACATTGACGGCATACTCCACTTCTGTATTCTCGAACAGAATTTCCGGCGTCCGATTCGCGTTGTTCAGCTCGCCATCACTGATGATCTCCCACCCTTCCCGAGGCAGCTCGTGACGAAGCCTGTCCATACCTTGCCGCAATTCAGCCCGAGAAATATTCGAAATAGACCAGTAGTGGTAAACCGTGTACAGACGCTCTCGTTTCGGATCGGCCTCGCATACGGAAATCCCTGGACCAGGCTCGGACACTTCACCACGGAGTCCGGTGAGATCCAGGATCGCACTGGAAATTTCTTTCGTATCGGTACGAGCCTGACTCACGGACTTCGTGGTGGGGGTATAGTCCAGTTCGCGTTTCACTTGTTCACCCATAACCTGACACCCCAACACCGCCACCAAGGAAAGAGTTACCCCCAGTATGGCTGCCCGGCGTCGGGCACCTTCCCCGGCTTCCCTCATCCCCTGACCGCCTCATCATAATCCCCAACTACAATTCTTGCCTGGTTCATGAGGCTTACCGACCTCTCGTCCCAATACCCTCCGTGGTCCGTTGAGTCCGTAGCCAGCACCCCCGCACCGAATTCATCCGCCGATGGCACAATCGGCTTGGGAAAGGGGCTGACATATGGAATTCCGAGCGGACCTTGGTGAATGGGGGACCAATCCATACCGCCGTGGAACGGAGCACCGCCCAGTGGCACTTGATCGTTGAGCATTCCGGAGGCCATCGACCATACGTGCTCTGTTCCGATGCCCAAATCACTCGCATGGCTCACCGTCATCCCGGGACTGCCGACAGCGATGACGTCGTCTGCAGCCAGCGGCCCCTGCTGGGACGCCACGCCCACGACAGTACTGCCATAGCTGTGAGCGATCACCGTGGTGTGACTGGCATCGGCTCCACCCTGTGCGGTCTCGATCCCTCGGGCGAAGTCGTTGAACAACGGCGCACCATCGTCAGCGAACACTCGGAGTGTTGCGTCCTTGGTGACATGCTGCGGGGCGTCGTAGCCAATCCAGGTAATGGTAGAAACATCGCTGTCTGTCATCGATTCCGTCGCCCGCCACACGCGAGTCATCCGCTCGATGTCAGTGTCGGCATCTCCCAGTCGGGATGTGGTCCCCGGAACATAGATTGCCGTATGGTCAGCAGTGTCCGGATTCCCGTTGGCGATGATGGCGTGGCCAAGACCGTCGGTGTCGAAACCGAGAAGATATGCCTCGGGCAGACCTTCTTGGCCCGTCTCGGCGAAGCGGCTGTTGATAGCCTCCACTCCGTCCAACTGCCCTTCGAGAAGTTTCCGTCGTTCGTCCCACTCCGTCCATTCTCCGGTCACGCCATGCCCGGACACCGACACCCCCTCCTTTTGACTGTTGTAGGTGACTGGTCCGTACTTCTCCGGCTCCGCCCGCAGCAGCGTGTCCAACTCCTCGCGCAGCCGCGCCTCCTCCAGTTGCAGGACCGCGCGGTTCGCCGTGTCGCGAGTGGCGGAGGGGAGGCCGTCCAGGGCGCCGATTTCGGCGGGGTACAGCGAGACGTACGCCGCCTGTTCGTCCGCCGACAGGCTGTCCCACCATTGGCGGTTCTCCTGCGGGGTCGCCCCGGCGGGGATGTCGGACGCGTCCGCCAGGCCCCGGATCGAGGTGGCGGCCGCGTCCAGGTCGCCCTGGGCGTCCCTCCACATGGCGTCCGTGAGGACGATCCCCCGGTCGCAGATCAACTCGCTCAGGGTGCGCGCGTAGCGGGTGTCGATGTCCGCCGCTGTCCGGAGTGCTCCGCCGATGGTGTTGGCCAGGTGCTGGGCCGCCTCCCGGTGGCCGGGGAAGACCAGGGAGAGGCCGTCCAGGGCCCGGTCCAGCAGGCCGTCCGAGCGGGTGACCGTCCCGGCTTCCTGGCGGACGCTGCCGTCCTCCGCGCGTGTTTCGGGGTAGCTCACCGCTCCGGAGTCGTCCACCTGGTAGCCGAGGGCCGCCGCCTCGTCCAGGGCCGTCCGCAACCGGGCTTTCACCTCGGACAGTTCCTCCGCGAGACCGAGCAGCGCGGCATGCACCAGACCGGTTCGCAGCCTCGTGTACTCGCAGTTGTCCGCGATCAGCTGGAGCCGGCCCTCGGCGGCCGTCGCCGTCTCCCCCTTCAGCTCATCGCGCAGCGGCCCCAGCATCTGCCGGTCCACGTGCGCCCGCCCGTTCTCTCCCCACTCGACGACCGTCCGCCAGTCTGCGGCCTGCGCCGTCAGGACATCCGTCCGCAGGTCCCGCAGCTGGGCCACAGTCATCATCGGCCGCCGTCCCCGGTCAGCAACTCGGCGGCCCAGTCCGGGGTCGCCCGCTGGATCTCGGCGCGCGCCCGCGCCTCCGTCTCGGCGAAGCCGCCGGCCGCCGCGGTGAAGCCCTCATCCAGCCGGACGCACTCCTCCGCCACGTCGCCGAGCCGGTCCCGCCAGGCGCTCAGCACCGACCGCAGCGCCACCTCCGACTCCAGCGCGGCTCCCGTCTCCTCGCCGTCCCCCTGGAGGGCGGGAAGCACCACCCGCGTCAGCTGATCGGCCAGCACGCGGGATTCGGTGGCCAGCAGCCTCAGTGCGCCGGGGTCGACCTCCAGGTCGAACATCCCGGCGTGCGCGGCGTCGGCCGGCCCCGGCCCCTCGTCCCACCCGTTCAGTCTGGTCCGCACAGCCCATCCCCTCCCACGCCGGACAGTCCCCATCCACCGGAAGGGATCGTAGCGGCACGAAGGCGGCCGGCGCCTGAGTACGGGTACTCAGGTGCCGGCCGCCTCGCTCGCCGTCCGGTGCGGTGGTTCCGGTCAGCGGTTGCTGCGCAGCAGCGTCCGCATCGTCCGCATCGCCACCGACAGATTCGCCAGATCGAAGGAGTCGGAGGACTGGATCTCGCGGAGCGTGGCCCGCGCCCGGGTGAGGATCGCCGCGTGGCGGCCGGCCCAGGCCGCGTACAGTTCCTCCGGCCCGGCCTCGGCCTCGCCGGCCGCGAGGACGTCGGCCGTGATCAGCTGGTGGGCCGCGTACAGGTCCTCGCGGATCGCCGTGCGCGCCATCGACTGCCAGCGGTCGGCCCGCGGCAGTTCGCTGATGCGGCCCTGGAGCTGGGAGATGCCCAGCTGGTCGCTGAGGTGGTAGTACACCTCGGCCACGTCGAACAGTTCACGGCCGCTGCGGTCGGCGACCGCCACGATGTCCAGCGCGGAGAACGCCGCTGAGAACCCGGCGACCTGCTGGGCGAGGTCCGCCGGGACACCGTTGTCCACCAGCTCGTCGAACATCTTGCCGTGCCATTCCAGGTCCTGGCCGCGCAGCAGCTTCGGCAGCTCGGCCCACACCTGCCCGACCCGGTCCTCGAACAGGTCGATGGTGTCGGCGAGCTGGAGCGGCTGCGGCCGGTTGTTGAGCAGCCAGCGCGCGCCGCGCTCCACGAGCCGCCGCGAGTGCAGCCGCAGCCGGGTGACGACGTCGGCGGCGACCTGGTTGTCGAGGCGTTCGGCCGCGTCCCAGATGGCGTTGAGCCCGAAGATCGCCCGCGACGCGGTGTGCGCGCGGATGATCTCCTCGGTGGAGGCGCCGCTCTCCTCGCCCATCCGCTGGACGAACGAGCTGCCGCCGGTGTTGACGGTGTCGTTGACCAGCAGGGTGGTGATGATCTCGCGGCGCAGCGTGTGGCCCTCGATGCGCTCGGGGAACCGTTCCCGCAGCGCGGTCGGGAAGTACTGCGCGAGCAGCCGCTTCACGTACGGGTCGTCCGGCAGGTCGCTGCCGATGAGATCGGCGGTGACCGAGAGCTTGGCGTAGGCCAGCAGGACGGACAGTTCGGGCTGGGTCAGGCCCTTGCCGGCCGCGCGCCGCTCCCAGATCTCCTCGTCGTCGGGCAGGAATTCCAGGGCCCGGTCCAGCCGCCCGTCGGCCGTCAGCTTGCGCATGAGCCGCTGGTGGGCGAGGAGCAGCCCGGGGGCGTTGGCCTCGCTGTTGGAGAGGGCGACGTTCTGCGCGTAGTTGTTGCGCAGGACCAGTTCGGCGACCTCGTCGGTCATCGCGGCCAGCAGGGTGTTGCGCTGCTTGATCGTCAGGTCGCCGCCGGCGACCAGCGAGTTGAGCAGGATCTTGATGTTGACCTCGTGGTCGGAGGTGTCCACGCCGGCGCTGTTGTCGATGGCGTCGGTGTTGCAGCGGCCGCCGGACTGGGCGTACTCGATCCGGCCGCGCTGGGTGAGGCCCAGGTTGCCGCCCTCGCCGATGACGCGGGCGCGGACGTCCCGGCCGTCGATGCGGATGGCGTCGTTGGCCTTGTCGCCGACGTCGGCGTGCGTCTCGGCGGAGGACTTGACGTACGTGCCGATGCCGCCGTTCCACAGCAGGTCGACCGGCGCCTTGAGGATGGCCTTCATCAGCTCGGCCGGGGTCATCGACACGATGCCGGGGCTGATGCCGAGGGCCGTGCGCACCTGCGGGGTGATGGCGATGGACTTGGCCGAACGGGGGTGGATCCCGCCGCCCTTGGCGAGCAGGTCGGTGTTGTAGTCGGCCCACGAGGAGCGCGGCAGGTCGAACAGCCGCTGCCGTTCCGCGTAGCCGGTCGCCGCGTCCGGGTCGGGGTCGAGGAAGATGTGCCGGTGGTCGAAGGCGGCCACCAGCCGGATGTGCCGCGACAGCAGCATGCCGTTGCCGAACACGTCGCCGGACATGTCGCCGATCCCGGCGACGGTGAAGTCCTGGCTCTGGGTGTCGTGGCCCAGCTGCCGGAAGTGCCGCTTGACGGACTCCCAGGCGCCGCGCGCGGTGATGCCCATGCCCTTGTGGTCGTAGCCTGCCGAGCCGCCGGAGGCGAACGCGTCGCCGAGCCAGAAGCCGTAGGACTGCGCGACCTCGTTGGCGATGTCGGAGAAGGTGGCGGTTCCCTTGTCGGCCGCGACCACCAGGTAGGTGTCGTCGCCGTCGTGGCGGCCCCCCGGGCGCGGCGGGGGGGCCGAGGCGGCCCCCACCTTGTGGGTGTTGTAGATGAGGCCGCTGATGAACGTCTTGTAGCAGGCGATGCCTTCCGCCAGCCAGGCGTCCCGGTCCTCGGCCGGGCTGGGCAGCTGCTTGCCGACGAAGCCGCCCTTGGCGCCGACCGGCACGATCACCGTGTTCTTGACCTCCTGCGCCTTCACCAGGCCCAGGATCTCGGTGCGGAAGTCCTCCTTGCGGTCGGACCAGCGCAGCCCGCCGCGCGCCACCTTCCCGAACCGCAGGTGGACGCCCTCGACCCGGGGCGAGTAGACCCAGATCTCGTAGGCGGGGCGCGGCTGCGGCAGGTCGGGGATGGCCTGCGGGTCGAGCTTGAGGGAGAGGTACGGGTGCGGGTTGCCCTCGTCGTCCAGCTGGAAGTAGTTGCAGCGCAGCGTGGCCTTGATGACGGTGAGGAACGCCCGCAGGATGCGGTCCTCATCCAGGTTGACGACCTGTTCCAGCGCGCCGTCCAGTTCCTCCAGCAGGCCGTCGGTCAGCTCGCGTCCGGCGCTGATGCGCTGCGGGGAGAGCCGGGCCTCGAACAGCGAGACGAGCAGCCGGGTGGTGTGGACGTTGCGGCGGAGGGTGGCCTCCATGGTCTCGCGGGCGAAGCGGGCGCCGGCCTGCCACAGGTAGCGGGAGTAGGCGCGCAGCACCATGGCCTGCCGCCAGGTCAGTCCTGCGGAGATGACGAGCGCGTTGATGCCGTCGTTCTCGGTGCGTCCGGTCCAGGCGGCGGCGAACGCCTCCTGGACGCGTTCGCGCGCGTCGCCGCCGAGCAGCGGGGCCAGCGGTTCGGGGATGCGCAGCCCGAAGTCGTAGATCCAGGCGGTGGCGCCGTCGGTGGGCCGCAGTTCGTAGGGCCGCTCGTCGACGACCTCGACGCCGAGGTGCTGGAGCACGGGGAGGACGGCGGAGAGCGAGACGGGCTCGCCGCGCCGGTAGATCTTGAAGCGGCGTTCGCCGGTGGCGGCGCCGACCGGCTCGTACAGGTTGAGGGCGAAGTCGGCGCCGGGCTCGCCGGGCCGCAGCCCGAGGACGTACTGGAGGTCGGCGACGGCGGCGCGCGGCGGGAAGTCCGCCTTGTAGCCCTCGGGGAAGGCGTTGGCGTAGCGGCGGCCCAGTTCGGCCGCCTGCTCCTCGCCGCACTCGGCGAGCAGCGCGTCGGTGAAGCCGTCGCTCCAGGACCGCGACGCCTCGGCCAGCCGGGCCTCGATGCGGTCGACGTCCGCCTCGGTCAGCTCGGGCAGTTCGGTGCCGGGTTCGACGCGGATGACGAAGTGCAGCCGGGAGAGCACCGATTCGGTGTTCCAGGCGGTGAAGTCGACGGAGGAGCCGCCCAGTTCCTCGGTGAGGATGTCGATGAGGCGGATCCGTACGGAGGTGGTGTACCGGTCGCGCGGCAGGTAGACGAGCGCCGAGTAGTACCGGCCGTACTCGTCCTGGCGCAGGAACAGCCGCAGCCGGCGGCGTTCCTGGAGGTGCAGTACGGCGGTGGCGATGGAGCGCAGCGTCTCCACGCCGGTCTGGAACAGTTCGTCGCGCGGGTAGGTCTCCAGGATCTGGAGCAGGTCGCGTCCGCTGTGCGAGTCGGGCGCGAAGCCGGCGGCCGACAGCACCTCGGAGACCTTGCGGCGGATGACGGGCACCCGGCGCACGGACTCGGTGTAGGCGGCGGAGGAGAACAGGCCGAGGAAGCGCCGTTCGCCGATGACCCGGCCGTCCGCGTCGAACTTCTTGACCCCGATGTAGTCGAGGTAGGAGGGGCGGTGGACGGTGGCGCGGCTGTTGGCCTTGGTGAGGATGAGCAGCTTGGGCTCGCGGGCCTTGGCGCGCGCGGAGGGCGAGAGCCGGGCGAAGGCGGGCGAGGCGGAGGGGTTCAGCGGCTCGGGGTAGGCGGGGTGGCCGTCGGGGTAGTGCTGCGGGTCGGAGCGCAGGATGCCCAGGCCGCTGCCGGGGACGGCGCGCAGTTCGTCGTGCTCGGCGCCGTCGTGCCGGGTGAGTTCGTATTCGCGGTAGCCGAGGAAGGTGAAGTGGTCGGCGGCCAGCCAGCGCAGCAGTTCGCGGGCCTCCTCCACCTCCTGGGTGCGCAGTTCGTCGGACCCGGGCTCGGTGGGCAGTTCGTCGGCGATGCGCAGCGCGGCGCCGCGCATCTTCTGCCAGTCCTCGACGGCCTCGCGCACGTCGCTGAGGATGCGGCGCAGGTCGGTCTCGATGCGGGTGAGGTCGTCGCGGTCGGTCTCGCGGTCGATCTCGACGTGGATCCAGGACTCGGTGACGGCGTCGTCGGGGAGTTCGGCCGGGTCGTAGGTGGTGGCGGTGGGGCCGAACGGGTCGCGGCCGGCGTCGAGGACCTCCAGCAGCCGGCCGGTGACGTCGCGGCGCACGATCACCTGCGGGTGGATCACGATGTGGATGCCGCGTTCCTGGCGGGACAGTTCGTTGGTGACCGAGTCCACCAGGAACGGCATGTCGTCGGTGACGACTTCGACCACCGTGTGGCTGCAGGTCCAGCCCATCTCGTCGACCGTGGGGGTGTACACCCGCACATTGGCCGTGCCCTGCGGGCGGGTGGCGGCGAGCCGGAGATGGGCGCGGGCGGCGCCGTAGAGGTCGACGGGCTCGCGTCCGCTGACGTCCTCGGGCGAGATGTACTGGTAGTACCGCTGGAGGTAGGCCGAGAAGGCCGCGGCGTCCATGCCGGCCGGGCCCTGCTCCCCCACCCCTACCTCGGCGGCCTGTGCCAGCCGCGCGGCTTTGGCTTCATCCAGCTTGGTGTGCATGTCCTCAGGCTCCTGTCGCGCGCCGTTGCGTGACGTCGGGAAACGGTCACCGGGCAGCGCTCGGTCTCACGTGACGGATGCTCCCGGCAGAACGGATCAGTGGCGGACCTCGCCCCGTGAACCGGGACCCGAGGGGAGGCGGCACCGCCCCCTGCCGATATCGCACTGATCACGTAAGCAAGGCTATCGCTCCCGATGGGACGAGCGGATGAGAACGGTGTGAACAAAGTCGCAGTACAGGGCCGGGGGGGGGGGGGGGGGGCGGGCCC
>NZ_JBHWJL010000037.1:0-29589 GCF_042731495.1 Streptomyces sp. NPDC059853 | reverse complement strand
TACGGCCCCGCCCTCGGCTGGGCGGCCGGCCTGCGCGGCGCGCCCACCGGACGCAGCCCCGCCGTGCCGCCCTACCCGCTCGCGCCCTCCCGGCCGTTCTTGTCCTTCCCGTTCCCCGCCCCGCCGTCCTTCCTGGCCCGGCTCGGCTGCACCCGTTTGGGCTCGCCCTTCACCTTCGGATGCTCCGGCGGATACGGCAGATCCCCCAGCCCGTGATCGCGCTCGTCCCGCGCCGCCATCTCCAGCGCCGTCTCCAGCCGGCACACGTGCCGTTCCATCTCCGCGTGCACATCGCCCACCTCGGCGAACCGCGCCGGCATCGTCGCCAGGTCGAAGTCCTCCGGCCGGGCGTCCGGCACCTCCTCCCAGCGCAGCGGCGCCGACACCGGGGCGTGCGGACGCGCCCGCACCGAGTACGCGCTGGCGATCGTCCGGTCCCGCGCCATCTGGTTGTAGTCCACGAAGATCCGCTCGCCCCGCTCCTCCTTCCACCACGCCGTGGTGACCCGCCGCGGATCCCGCCGCTCCAGCTCCCGCCCGATCGCGATCGCCGCCCGCCGCACCTGCGGGAACGTCCACTCCGGCGCGATCGGCACGAACACGTGCATGCCGCGCCCGCCCGAGGTCTTCGGCCAGCCGCGCAGCCCCCACTCCTCCAGCAGCCCGCGCAGCTCCAGCGCGGTGCGCACCGCGTCCGCGTAGTCCGTGCCCGGCTGCGGGTCCAGATCGATCCGCAGCTCGTCCGGGTGCTCGGTGTCCCCGCGCCGCACCGGCCAGGGGTGGAAGGTCAGCGCGCCCAGGTTCGCCGCCCACACCACCGCCGCCGGCTCGCTCGGCGCGATCTCGTCCGCGTGCCGCCCGCTGGGGAAGGAGATCCGCCCGGTGGGGATCCACTCCGGCAAGTTCCCCGGCGCCCGCTTCTGGTAGAACGACTCACCCGTCACCCCGTCCGGGTACCGCTCCAGCGTCGTGGGCCGGTCCCGCAGCGCCCGCAGCGCCCCGTCCGCCACGGCGAGGTAGTACTGGGCCACATCCAGCTTGGTGAACCCGCGCTCCGGGAAGTACACCTTGTCCGGGTTGGACACGCGCACCGTGCGGTCACCGACCGTGAGTTCCATGGCCTTGCCCATGCCGCCACGCTAAGCCCGTCCGCCGCCGCGCGCCCGCCGACGGGCGCCGCGCCGCCGCGCGCCGCACAATCCCACCATGGACCTTCCGGTGATGCCCCCCGTCAGCCCGATGCTCGCCAAGCCCGCCGCGAAGATCCCCGCCGGCATGCACTACGAGGCCAAGTGGGACGGCTTCCGCGCCATCGTCTTCCGCGACGGGCCGGAGATCGAGATCGGCTCCCGCACCGGGAAGCCGCTCACCCGCTACTTCCCCGAACTGGCCGAAGAGCTGCCCGCCGCCCTGCCCGAGCGCTGCGTCCTGGACGGCGAGATCGTCATCGCCCGCGGCGGCCGGCTCGACTTCGACGCCCTGCTGGAGCGCATCCACCCCGCCGACTCCCGGGTCCGCATGCTGGCCGAACGCACCCCCGCCTCCTTCGTCGCCTTCGACCTGCTCGCCCTCGGCGACGAGTCCCTCCTCGACACCCCGCAGCACGCCCGCCGCACCGCCCTCACCGAGGCGCTGCGCCACACCCGCCGGCCCGTCTTCGTCGCCCCCGCCACCGGCGACCTCGACCTCGCCCGCCAGTGGTACGAGCGGTACGAGGGCGCGGGGCTCGACGGCATCGTGGCCAAGCCGCCCGACCTGGCCTACCGCCCGGGCGAGCGCGTCATGGTCAAGATCAAGCACGAACGCACCGCCGACTGCGTCGTCGCCGGGGTCCGCCGCCACAAGAGCGGCGAGGGCGTCGGCTCCCTGCTGCTGGGCCTGTACGACGCCACCGGCCGCCTCCAGCACGTCGGGGTCTGCGCCTCCTTCACCGCCAAGCGGCGCACCGAGCTGATGGACGAACTCTCCGCGCTGCTCATGGACTCCGCCGAGGGCCACCCCTGGGCCGACTGGGCCGAGGCGGAGGCCCACGAGCACGCCCGGATGCCCGGCGGACCCAGCCGCTGGACCGGCACCAAGGACCTCAGCTGGCTGCCGCTGCGCCCCGAACGGGTCTGCGAGGTGCGGTACGACCACATGCAGGGCGACCGGTTCCGGCACACGGCGCAGTTCCGCCGCTGGCGGCCCGACCGGGAGCCCGCCGACTGCGGGTACGCCCAGCTGGAGGAGCCGGTCGGCTACGCGCTCGACGACGTCCTCACCCCGCACCGTCCGCGCTGACCGCCGCCCGCACCAGCGCCGCCACCTCGGCCGCCCGCTCCGCGTCCCGGTACCGCCCGCGCGGCCAGAAGAAGCCGCGCAGCCCGTCCCGGGGCCGCCGGGGCACCACATGGGTGTGGAAGTGCGGCACCGACTGGCTCACCCGGTTGTTGGCCGCGACGAACGAGCCGCGCGCGTCCATCGCCGACTCCACCGCCGCGGCCAGCCGCCGCACCACCGCGTAGTACGGGCCCAGCAGCTCGGGCGGGAGGTCGGTGAGCGTCGGCAGGTGCTCCCGCGGCACCACCAGCACATGCCCCTCGAACAGCGGCCGGGCATCCAGGAACGCGACCACCGACCCGTCCTCGTACACCCGGTCGGCGGGCGCCTCGCCGCGCACGATCCGGCAGAAGACGCACTCCATGCCCCCAGTGAACCCCCTGCGGGAAGTCCCGGCACCCGCCCGGCGTTGGATGAAACATGAACGACATGACGGTCGTGGTCATCGGCGCGGGCCAGGCGGGGCTGGCCGCCGCCTACCATCTGCGGCGCCGGGGGTTCGCCCCGGGCACCGGCTTCGTGGTCCTCGACCACGCACCGCGCCCCGGCGGCGCCTGGCAGTACCGCTGGCCGACCCTCACCTACGGCCGGGTGCACGGCATGCACGCGCTGCCCGGCATGGAACTGACCGGCGCCGACCCGGACCGGCCGTCCTCCGAGGTGATCGGGGAGTACTTCACCGCGTACGAGCGCGCCTTCGCGCTGCCGGTGCTGCGCCCGGTGGACGTCACCGCCGTCCACGACGAGGGCACGGGAGCGCTGCGGGTGGACAGCCCGTCCGGCACCTGGCGCACCCGCGCGCTGATCAACGCCACCGGCACCTGGGACCGCCCGTTCTGGCCCACGGTCCCCGGGGCGGCCGGCTTCACCGGCCGTCAGCTGCACACCGCCCAGTACCCCGGACCCGCCCCGTTCGCCGGGCAGCGGGTGATCGTGGTCGGCGGCGGCACCTCCGCCGTCCAGCATCTGCTGGAGATCTCCGAGGTCGCCGCGAGCACCCTGTGGGTGACCCGCCGCCCGCCGGTCTTCCGCGAGGAGGGCTTCGGCGAGGTCGAGGGCCGCGCGGCGGTCGCCCTGGTCGAGGAGCGGGTCCGCGACGGACTGCCGCCACGCAGCGTCGTCTCGGTCACCGGGCTGCCGATGACCGAGGCCATCCGCGCGGCGCGCGCCTCGGGCGTGCTGCGCCGCCATCCGATGTTCCAGCGGCTGACGCCGGACGGGGTGCGGTGGGCGGACGGGCGCCACGCCCCGGCCGACGTCATCGTCTGGGCCACCGGTTTCCGGGCCGTCCTGGACCATCTCGCCCCGCTGAAGCTGCGTGAGCCGGGTGGCGGCGTCCGGCTGGAGGGGACGAGAACGGTCCGCGACCCGCGGGTGCATCTGGTCGGCTACGGGCCCTCCGCCTCCACCATCGGTGCCAACCGCGCCGGCCGGGCAGCCGTCAACGACCTTGTGGCGCTGCTGGGTTCGCCGGTGGGCAGCACCAGGTGATTGGTCTGGACATGCTCATGGCGGAGGTCTAATGTCCTGCGCGTGAGGTGAGAGCGCTCTCACACTGCATCGCTTCGTTGCCCCGTACCGCCCCACTTCGGTAGAGCACGTTCAAGGAGCCCTGCAATGAGACGCACCCGTTCCTTCAGCCTGGGCGCGGCTGCCCTGATGATCCTGACCACCGGTCTCGGCGGTGCCGCCGTGGCGGCCGACTCCTCCACCCCGGCCTCCGGCAGCGACCCGGTCGCCGAACCCGCCCTGATCGAAGCGCTCCAGCGCGACCTCGGGCTCACCCCGGAGCAGGCCGTCGACCGGCTCGCGGTCGAGGCCGAGGCCATGGCCACCGACGAGGCGGCCCGGGAAGCGGCCGGCGACGCCTACGCCGGCAGCTGGATCGACGCCGAGACCGGCACCCTCGTCGTCGCCGTCACCACCGCCGGCGCCGAGAGCGCGGTGGAGTCCACCGGCGCCGCCACCGAGCGCGTCACCCACAGCCAGGACACGCTCGACACCGCCCTCGCCGCCCTGGACGAGCTGGACGCCCCGGCCGCCGTGGCCAGCTGGTACGCCGACGTCCAGGAGAACGGGATCGCCGTCGACGTGGTGGCCGGCGCCGAGGACACCGACGCGGTCACCGCCTTCCTCGCCGAGGCCGAAACCGTCCAGTCCCTGCCGCTGACCGTCCGCACCGTGGACGAGGCGTACACCACCTCCGCCGCCGGTGTGGTCGGCGGCGACCCGTACTACACCGGCAACGTCCGCTGCTCCATCGGCTTCTCGGTGCACGGCGGCTTCATCACCGCGGGCCACTGCGGATCGGGCTCGGCGGCCGTCTACGGCTGGGACAACAGCCTGATGGGCAACTTCGCCGGCCGCTCCTGGCCCGGCGGCGACCACGCCTGGGTCCGCACCGGCCACGGCTGGTGGACCGTCCCGGTCGTCCTCGGCTGGGGCACCGTCTCCGACGCCCTGGTCCGCGGCTCCAACGAGGCCCCCACCGGCGCCTCCGTCTGCCGCTCCGGCTCCACCACGGGCTGGCGCTGCGGCACCATCGGCGCCAAGAACGTGACCGTGAACTACGGCAACGGCAACATCGTCTACGGCATGACCAACTCCACCGCCTGCGCCGAGGGCGGTGACTCCGGCGGCTCGTTCATCAGCGGTGACCAGGCCCAGGGCGTGACCTCCGGCGCCGCGGGCAACTGCTCCAGCGGCGGCTCCTCCGTCTTCTACCCGATCCGGCCGATCCTGTCCGCCTACGGGCTGACCCTGCACACCGCCTGACCTGCGGCCTCCCGCCCGGCTCCGGCCCGAGCGGCGGGGCCGGGTCCGCCGAAGGATGTACCCGGATCTCGGCATCCCGGCGGACAGGAACGCCCCCGCACGCCCCCGACGATGGTGACGACGAGCCACCACCGACGGGGAGTTGCGGACATGAGCGAGACCACGCGGCGCCCGGTGCCGCTGACGGGAAACCCCGCCGGCGGCACCAGCGCGGCACCGGGCACCGGACGGCTGCCGCTGCTGGACGTCCTGCGCGGGGTGGCCATCCTCGGCACTCTCATGACCAACATCTGGATCTTCGCGGGACCCGGCGCCGAGTGGGGCGTCCTCAGCGGCGGCCTCGACACCCCCGGGCTGTTCTCCGGCGCCGACACCGCCGGCCTCGCGGAGGCCGTCTTCCGGCTGCTGGCCGACGGCAAGTTCCTCTCCCTGCTCACCGTCCTCTTCGGCGCCGGCCTCGCCATCCAGTACGACGCCGCCCGGCGCCGGGGCGAACCCTGGCCGGGCCGCTACCGGCTGCGCGCCCTGTTCCTCTTCGCCGAGGGCCTGGTGCACTTCGCCCTGATCTTCGCCTGGGACGTCCTCATGGGCTACGCCCTGGTCTCCCTGCTGGTGGCCTGGCTGCTCACCCGCTCCGACACCGCCCGGCGCCGGGTCCTGCGCGGGGCGGCCGCCGCCCATCTGACCGTGATGACGCTGCTCACCCTCGCCCTGCTGACCGCCCCCGCCGGGGACGGCTCCGGCGGCAGCGGCCCCTCACCGCGGGTGATCGCCCTGTACGCCGAGGGAAGCTGGGCCGAGCAGATCGCCTTCCGGATCGAGAACGCCCTCGTCCTGCGCGCCGAGCCGCTGCTCTCCTTCGGCCTGCTGCTCTTCCTCTTCCTTCTCGGCGTCCGGCTCCACCGGGCCGGAGCCTTCGCCCCGGGCGCGGCGGGGGAGCGGCTGCGCCGCCGGCTGATGCGCTGGGGCCTGGGCGCCGGTATCCCGCTGACGCTGGCCACCGGCGGCCTCTCCTCGGATCTCTTCCTGCTCAGCCGCTACGCCGCCGCCCCGGTCCTGGCCCTCGGCTACCTCGGTGCCATCGGCGTGCTGCTCGACCGCCGCGCCGCCCGTGCCCCCGGGCGCCCCGCCGGGCAGCTCGTGGTGAGTCTCACCGCCGTCGGACGCACCGCCCTGTCCTGCTACGTCGGCCAGAACCTGCTGGCCGCGCTCGCCTGCTACGGCTTCGGCCTCGGTCTCGCCGCCCGGTTCGCCGACAGCGGCCCCTGGTGGGTCATGGGGCTGTGGGCGGCGATCGGCCTGCTGCTGGTGGCGGGCGCCCGGCTGTGGCTGCGGTACGCCGACCACGGTCCGCTGGAGTCCCTCCAGCGCCGGGTGCTGCGCCGCTGAACGGGGTACGGGAAGAGGGCACGTCCGGAATGATCACACCGCCGCCGGGCGTTGCTAGGGTCGGAGGGTGTACGCCCGGTGCCCGGAGGGCGTGCACCGGCCGAGTGAAGGGGCGGGAGCAGCGCGATGACCTATACCTTGCACCGGAAGGTGACGCACTGCCCCTACTGCGGGGCGGCCTTCGCCCCCGACGCGGGCTGGCCCCGGGACTGCCCCGGCTGCGGCGAGACCAGCTGGGCGAACCCGCTCCCCGTCGCCATCACCCTGCTGCCGGTCACCGGCGAGGCGGGCCGGCGCGGGCTGGTCGTGGTGCGCCGCGACATCGAGCCGGCGCGGGGCGAGCTGGCGCTGCCCGGCGGGTACGTCGAGATCGGCGAGAGCTGGCAGCAGGCGGCGGTGCGCGAGCTGCGCGAGGAGACCGGGCTGCACGCGGACGCCGAGGACATCACGCTGTACGGGGCCCTGAGCGCCCGCGGCACGGTGAACCTGTTCGGACTGCTGCCCGACCGGCCGCTGACCTCGCTGCCGCCGTCCGCGCCCACCGCCGAGGCCACCGAGTGGCTGGTGCTGTGGGAACCGGCCACGCTGGCCTTCCCGACCCACACCGACATGGTGGTGGACCGTTTCTTCGCCGCTGCCCCGGCCGCCACCGCCCCGGCCGCGCCCGCCTCGCCGGCGGCCTGACCCGTACCCGCCGTACGCCACCGGCCGGGCCCCGCGGTGCGGGGCCCGGCCGATGGTCTGTGTGCTGCCGTGGTACTCAGACGCCGGCCCGCTCCTGGGCGGCGGACCGCCCGCGCGGTACCGACGCCAGGGCCTGCGCGCCCACCTGCGCCGGGTCGCGCCAGGCGCCCAGCGCCATCTCCGCGGTGATCCCGGGCCCGAACCCGGCGATCAGCCCCCGGGCGCCCTCGGCGACCTTCCCCTCCTCGAACAGCCGGTTCAGCGCGTCGAAGACCACGCACGAGGCGATGTTCCCGCGCTCGGTCAGCGTGGTCCGGCTGTGGGCGAACATCTCGGGCCCCAGATCCAGGAAGTGGCACAGATCGTCCAGGATCCGCGGGCCGCCCGCGTGGATGATGTAGAAGTCGAGCCCCGACACGTCCCAGCTGTGCTGCTCGGACAGCGTGCGCAGCGCCGGGGCCAGCATCTTCATGGTGGTGGGCACCCGCTTGTCCAGCTGGAAGTGGAAGCCGGTGCCGCGTACCGCGTACGAGATCCAGTCCTCGGTGTCCGGCACCAGGTGCGAGCCGTTGCGCTCCAGGCTCATCCCGGTGCCGCCCTCGCCGCGCACCACGGCCGCGGCCACCGCGTCGCCGAACAGGCCGTTGGAGAGCAGCGAGCCGACCCCGATGTCCACCGGCTGGTAGCACAGCGAGCAGAACTCGCAGGCGACGATCAGCACGTTGGAGCCGGGATAGGCCAGGCAGAAGTCGTGGGCCCGGTTGATGGCCGCGCCGCCGGCCGCGCAGCCGAGCTGGGCGATGGGCAGTTGCCGGGTGTCGTCACGGAAGCCCATCGCGTTGATGAGCCAGGCCGTCATGGACGGCATCATGAAGCCGGTGCAGGAGACATAGACGATCAGGTCGATGTCCTGGGCCTCGAGTTCGGCGTTGGCCAGGGCGTCGCGGACGACCTCCGGGACCCGGGCCTTGGCCTCCGCCTCGTAGACCTTGTTGCGTTCCTCGAAGCCGGGATGCTTGAGCGTTTCCTCGATCGGCTGGACGAGATGCCTCGTCCGCACTCCGGTGTTGCCGATCAGTCGCAGCACCAGGGGGAGCTGGGCGTGGCCGGCGTGCAGGGTGCGCGCCAGGTCCAGGGTCTCCTCCATGGTGATGATGTTGTCGGGCACCGCGATGGACGGCTTGCAGAGCGTTGCCATGATCCCCTCCCGTGCCGGGGTGTGCTGTCGACGGAGCACCCCGGCATCGATGGCTGGTTCGTGGTGGTGGATGGGCCCCGTCACCAGGCGACAGGGAGTTCGTGCGGGTAGCGCCAGATGGACTCGGTGTTCCAGCGCACCTCTTCGGCGGGCACGGCCAGCCGCAGCTCGGGGAACCGGCGCAGCAGGGTGCCGATGGCGACCTGGAGTTCCATGATCGCCAGCGGGGAGCCGATGCAGTGGTGCGCGCCCCAGCCGAAGGTCATGTGGGGGGTGGGCGGGCGCTCCACGTCCAGTTCGTCGGGGCGGTCGAACCGGGCGGCGTCCCGGTTGGCGGCCAGGTAGGAGACGTGGACCGTGTCGTTGGCCTTGATCAGCACCCCGCCGACCTCGACGTCCTCGGTGGCGATGCGGGGGATGCCGACGCCCTTGCGGAACGGGATGTAGCGCAGCAGTTCCTCCAGGGCCGTGGGCAGCAGTTCGGGCCTGGCCTGGAGTTTGGCGCGCTGCTCGGGGTGGGTGAGCAGGGTGTAGCTGATGTTGCTGAGCTGGTAGGTGCTGGTGTCGTGGCCGGTCATCATCAAGACCATGGCCATGACGGCGAGTTCCTTCTCGTCGAGGACCTCGCCGCCGTCCCTGGCGGTGGCCAGGTTGCTGATGAGGTCGTCGCCGGGATCGGCCCGCCGGGCGACCGTCAGCTCCTGGAAGTAGCCGCGCAGATGCGCCTTGGCCGCGATCGCGGCCTCCTTGGTGGTGGAGCCGATCGCCATCATGGCGATGGCGCAGCGCCGCAGTTCCGGGCGGTCCTCCTCGGGGATGTCGAGCACCTCGCAGATGGTGGTCATCGGCAGCTCGTTGGAGAGGTGCTTGACCAGATCGGCGGGGGAGCCGTGCTCGGCCATGCTGTCCAGCAGCGAGTCCACGATCCGCTGGGTGGCCGGCCGCATGGCCTCGATCTTGGGGTTGGTGAACGCCTGGGCGACCAGCCGGCGCAGCCGGCTGCTCTGCGGCGGGTCGAGCAGGTTGATCGATTCCGACTGCACGATGGGGTTGGGCGTCATGCGCGGGAAGTCCCGCCCGATGACGGCGGCCCGGCTGAACCTGCGGTCGGTGGTAACGGTGCGCACATCCTCGTACCGGGTCACCAGCCACGCCTCGCCCTGCCCGTACGCCATCTTGATCCGCGAGATGGGTGCCTCGGTCATGAGCTGACGCAGCAGCGGGTCGAACTCCAGGCCCTCGGCGAAGTCGAACGGACACGTTTTGACCGTGTCGGAGTTCTCCACCCCGGCCCTCCACTTCCTGGGAACCGTCTTTGCGACGGTGATTGACTGGACGAGGAAGGGGTCCCCGCGAGGTGTAGGGACCATGTAAAAACGCCGGGAAATTAACCCGTTCGTGGCGGGGAAGGCGTGCTGGATCAACGGGCGGTGCAGCGCTGCCCCAAGATTTGCTGCCGGAAAGAATGTTGATACTGCAACTGATCACCGTGTACCCGGGCGATGATCATCGCGGTGGAGGGCCGCTCAGCCCCCGTGCGGCGCCGCGACCAGGCCCACCCGGCCGCGGCCGCCCGGATCGCATCGAGCACCGCCGCCCTGCTGCCGGCGTGCGGCATCGCACCGGCCGGTCCGCTCACGTGCTTCCTCCCCGCGCCGCGCGGACCGGGGTATGTGCCCGCACACAGCGGATGTCCGTCGTGCCCAAGGGCTGACTTCCTTCATTCGGCAACCGCGCAAGCCTGTCCACCCGGGCGACGTGTCCGGCCCCAACGCCCCCGCCGGGCAGCAGGCCGCGCCCAACCCCGGTCGCGCGGGCCCGTGGTGGCGCCCCTCGCCACCACGGGCCGTCTCCTGCCGTTGACGTGCTTCATCCGGCGGAGAAACAATCAACGGCCTCGCCGGTCCACCCACTCACGGGGAAGTGTTCGCATGGTGAACCCCACCGTCCACCCGGAATACCGCCGGCCCCTGCACGACGGCTGGCAGCTCACGGCGGCCGGCGGCCCCGTACCCGACACCATCACCGGCCGTACCCTCCCAGCCCAGGTGCCCGGCAGCGCCCACCTCGACCTGCTCGCCGCCGGACTCGTCCCCGATCCCTATCTGGACCGGGCCGAGGAGGAACTCGCCTGGGCGCACCGCGCCCACTGGCGCTACACCACCACCGTGCGCACCGCACCCGCCGCCCCCACCGAACGGGTCGACCTGGTCTTCGACGGCCTCGACACCGTCGCCACCATCGACCTCGGCGCACACCGCGTGGGCGAGACCGCCAACATGCACCGCACCCACCGCTTCGACATCCGCGCCCTGCTCACCGGCGACGAGCAGCCCCTCACCGTCACCTTCCGCCCCGCCCTGGAGTACGCCGAGGAGATGGCGGCCCGGCTCGGCCCCCGCCCGCACACCAACACCCACCCCTACAACATGGTGCGCAAGATGGCCTGCAGTTTCGGCTGGGACTGGGGCCCCGACCTCCAGACCGCCGGCATCTGGAAGCCGGTGGGCCTGGAACGCTGGCACACCGCCCGGCTCGCCGCCGTCCGCCCGCTGGTCACCGTCGGCGCGGACGGCACCGGGCGCGCCGAGGTGCACGTCACCGTCGAGCGCTCCGGTCTGGAGGCCGCCACCGCCCTGACCCTCACCGCCACCGTGGCCGGCCGCACCGCCCGTACCCTCGTCCCCGCGGACAGCGAGTCCGCCACCGTCACCGTGGAGGTACCCGACCCCGAGCTGTGGTGGCCGGCCGGCTACGGCGACCAGCCGCTGTACGCCCTGCGCGTCACCCTCGCCACCGACCCCGACGGCGGCGAACTCGACGGCTGGGAGCGCCGGATCGGCTTCCGGACCCTCACCGTGGACACCGCGCCCGACGACCTCGGCACCCCGTTCACCTTCGTCGTCAACGGCACCCGGATCTTCGCCAAGGGCGCCAACTGGATCCCCGACGACCACTTCCTCACCCGCGTCGACCGCGACCGGACCCGGCGCCGCGTCCGGCAGGCCACCGACGCCCACATGAACATGCTGCGGGTGTGGGGCGGCGGCATCTACGAGAGCGACGACTTCTACGAGGCGTGCGACGAGGCCGGCGTCCTGGTCTGGCAGGACTTCCTGCTCGCCTGCGCCGCCTACCCCGAGGAGGAGCCGCTGTGGAGCGAGTTCGAGGCCGAGGCGCGCGAGCACATCACCCGGCTCGCACCGCACCCCTCCCTCGCGCTGTGGAACGGCGGCAACGAGAACCTGTGGGGCTGGCGCGACTGGGGCTGGCAGGAGCAACTGGCCGGCCGCACCTGGGGCCTGCGCTACTCCACCGAACTGTTCCCCGCGCTGGTCGCCGAACTCGACCCCACCCGCCCCTACTCCGACGGCAGCCCCTTCAGCCCCCGCGCCCACGTCGACGTCGTCCACCCCAACGAGCCCGACCACGGCACCCGGCACGAATGGGAGGTGTGGAACCGCAAGGACTACACCACCTACCGCGACCACGTCCCGCGCTTCTGCTCCGAGTTCGGCTTCCAGGGCCCGCCCGACTGGTCCACCCTGACCACCTGGATCCACGACGAGCAGCCGCTCACCCCCACCTCGCCCGCGCTGCTGCTGCACCAGAAGGCCGAGGACGGCAACGGCAAACTGGAACGCGGCCTCGCCCCCCATCTGCCGCACCCGGCGCGCTTCGCCGACTGGCACTGGGCCACCCAGCTCAACCAGGCGCGCGCGGTGGCCTTCGGCGTCGAGCACTTCCGCTCCTGGTGGCCCCGGACCGCCGGTGCCCTGGTCTGGCAGCTCAACGACTGCTGGCCGGTGGTCTCCTGGGCCGCCGTCGACTCCGGGGAACGCCGCAAACCGCTGTGGTACGCGCTGCGCCGCGCCTTCGCGCCCCGGCTGCTCACCGTGCAGCCCCGCGCCGGACGCACCGCCGTCGTCGCGGTCAACGACACCGACACCGCGTGGGTGGCGCCGCTGCGCCTGGAGCGCACCTCGTTCACCGGCGAGGTGCTGGCCACGGATACCACGACCCTGCGGGTGGCGGCGCGTTCGGCCCTCACCCTGGAGCCAGCCGCCGCCCTGACCGAGCCCGGCGACGGACGGGGTGAGGTGCTGGTGGCGACGGCGGACGCGGTGCGCACCGTGCACACCTTCGGCCCCGACCTGGGCCTCGCCTACGATCCGGCGGCGCTGGAGGCGAGCGCCGAAGCGGTGCCCGGCGGCTGCCGGGTGACCGTCACGGCGGCCTCCTTCGCCCGGGACGTGGCGGTGCTGGCCGACCGGATCGCGGCGGACGCCGAGGTGGACGACCAACTGGTGACCCTGCTCGCGGGGGAGAGCCACACCTTCACCGTGACCACCCGGGCCGGCGTGGACCCGGCGCTGTTCACCGGCCCGGACGTGCTCGCCTCGGTCAACTCCCTGCACGGGGTGGCGGTGCGGGGCTGAGGGGGCACCCCCGGAGCGATCGGTCCGGTGCTCGCCGGACCGGCCCGGCCGCTGGACGCCGCACCCTTCTTCATGGGGTGCATCGCCGGTACCGAGGAATCGCTGGCCGGGCGCGGCTGCTCCCCGCTGCTGCGCATCGTGCGGCACCGGGGCGAGGAGACCGCCACCCACCGCCGCTGGGTCGCGCGCGGCCGGGTGGAGGCGGTGGCCCTGGTCGACGCGACCACCACCGACGGCCGTCCCGCCGTGCTGCGCGAGCCGGGCATGCCGACGGCGGCCCCCGGCGGCGCGTTTCACGCCCCGGGGCACCACCGCGCCCGTCAGTCGGTGAAGAGCTGCCGCCCCGGCGCCCGGTCACCGGCGGCCGAGCTGCCGGCGAAGTAGTTCTCGACGGTGGCCCGTTCGGAGGCGTTCGGGTACGGGTTGGTGCAGGAGACACCGGCGGTGGAGCCGGACATCAGGCTGGAGCAGGGGCCGGGCTTGATGTCGGGCAGGCCCAGGATGTGGCCGAGTTCGTGCGCGGCGATCCGGGTGGTGTTGTAGCCGACGGCCTCGCGGCCCATGTAGACGATGCCGTTGCCCAGGCTGGTGCGCAGGGCGCGGGGCCAGCCGTTGTCGGCGATGATGCGGATGTTGGCGCTCTGGCCGGCGGCGGCCGGGGTGAGGCGCACGTTGACGACGCTCTCGTTCCACACCGCGACACCGGCGGCGACGGCGCTCGCGAACTCGGCCGAGCCACTGGCGTCGTAGGTGAGCACGCGGGCGGCGGCGGTGGGGTCGTCCGCCGGGGCGGGGGCGGCGGTGGCGTGGGCCGTGGTGAGGGCGAGGGCCGCCACCACGGAGGTGATCAGGGCGCGGGCCGCTGTGCGGAAGGACATCGGATGCCTCCTCGTGGGGAAGTCATGTGCATGACATCCTTGCTCTACCCGTTTCCGCTCCGTTCTGCGCCTGGGGAAGCCGCCAAGCCCGGGGCGAGCTTGGCGGTTCGGTGTCAGCTGTGGTGCGCGACCGGGGCGGTGGTGGCCGCACGCACCTCGGCGGCCGTCTCGGTCACCGCGATCCGGCCGCCGAGCCGCGGCCGGGGAAGCTCCCCCGGATCGCCGTGCGTCAGCAGCCGGACGGCCGCCCACGGCAGATTCAGCCCGCTGAAGGCCGTCTGGTAGACACCGGCCGAGGGCCGCGGGTTCGCCTCCAGCAGCACCGGCGCCCCCCGCAGCCGGCGCAGCTGGACATTGGCGAGATAGGCCAGGCCGAAGTGCTCCACCACGGCGCCCGCGATCCGGGTGGCCTCCGGATCGTCCAGCAGCAGCCGGTAACGCCCCTCCTTGGCCCGGGGCACGGCGGCCAGCATCCGCCCGCCGGGAGCGGAGAGCGTGTCCACGCTCACCTCGGGCCCCTCCAGATAGGGCATCACGATGAAGGACGGGACCCGCTCCTCCTCGTCCGCCGCCCTCTTCAGCGCGTCGGCGACCGCGGTCACCGACACCAGCGGCCGGGGCGCCTCCAGCAGATCACGCAGCCGCAGCGGCTGGTCGTCGAGGATGCGGAACCCGAACGCCGAGTACTCACCGGCCGGTTTGATGCACAGACTCTCGCCCGGCCGGCCCAGGCCCTCCACGGCGGCGCGCAGTTCGTCGGCGTCGCGCACCACCCGCCACTCGGGCACCGGGATCCCGGCCGCCCGGGCTGCCTCGTAGGTACGGCTCTTGCTGGTGAGGACACGCACCGCGGCCGGCGGCGAACACATCAGACGGGTGCCGGCGCGGGCGAAGTCGTCGGCCCGCCCGGCGAGCGCGTCCAGCCGCCGCGGCGGCACGAGCACATCGATGGCGTGCCGCCGGCAGAAGTCCAGGGCGAATTCGGCATAGACGTGATCGTTGACGCGATACGGTTCGACTTCGGCCACATCACAGGCCATCAGCGCGGGCGCGGTCGCGCTGATATTCGTGCCGTAGATCCGTACGGCGGCGGACTCCGGGTTTTCGCGCAACATGCGCATCACCTGAGTACTGGCGGCTCCCGCGCTGCTGAGCCATATGCGGAGGGCTATCTCCGTACTCCCGTCATCGCAGAAAATCAGGTCATCGTGAAAGCGGATAGTAGCCTGCATTGATGACCTCAATGTTTCCCGAACCGGGCGCATATTCCGACAAAGCGCGGTTCAGTGCGCTCCTGGCCGCTGACCCGACGCCGCCAGCCGCTCCGCCGTCCGTTCCGCCGAACGCATCGCCCACGCCCCACTGGTGAGCAGCCCGATCACCAGCACCAGCAGCGCGCAGACGGTGATGATCCACCAGCCCGCGTGCTGCGAACCCGCCGCCAGCGCGGTCCCCACCATCGCCACCCCCAGCGCCGACCCCACCTGCCGGCTCGTCGAGGCGATCCCCGCCGCCACCCCGGCCTGGGCACGCGGCATCCCGGTCACCGCCGTATTGGTGATCGGCGCGTTCACCAGCCCGAAACCGACACCGAACAGCACATAGGCGGTGAACAGCCGCGCGTTGTCGCTCTCCGCCTGCCACAGCGCGAACATCAGCCCGCTCGCCGTCAGCGCGACCCCCGCCAGGAACAGCGGCAGCCGCGCCCCGTACCGGTTGATCAGCCGCCCCGACACCGGCGCAAGCACCAGCGTCACCCCGGCCATCGGCAGCAGATACGTGCCCGCCTCCAGCGCGGAAAGCCCCCGCCCGTTCTGGAGATAGAGCGTATTGAGGAACAGGAATCCGCTCAGCGCGGCGAACGCGCTCACCGCGATCGCACTCGCCCCGCTGAACGGCACGCTGCGGAAGAAGTCCGGGTCCACCAGCGGGTCCCGGCGGCGCGACTCGTACCGCACCAGCGCCGGCACCGACAGCACCGCCACCACGAAACAGCCGACGATCCACGGACTCGTCCACTCCCCGCGCCCGCCCTCGATGATGCCGAAGGTCAGCGAGCCCAGCAGCAGGATCACCAGCGCCTGCCCCACCGGATCGATCCGCCGCACCCGCTCCGCCCGCGACTCCGGCACGAACCGCCGGGTCAGCACCAGCGCCGTCAGCCCGATCGGGATATTGATCCAGAACACCGCCCGCCAGTCGAACCCCTGCACCAGCGCCCCGCCCACGATCGGCCCCGCCGCCATCGAGATCCCGACCACCCCGCCCCACATCCCGATCGCCCGCGCCAGCTCCCTCGGATCGTGGAAGGTGTTCCTGATGATCGACATCGCCACCGGATTGAGCATCGAGCCGCCCAGCGCCTGCAGCATCCGGAACACCACCAGCCACCCGAGCCCCGGCGCCAGCGCACACAGCAGCGACCCGGCCGTGAAGACCACCAGGCCGACGCTGAACACCCGCCGCCGCCCCAGCCGGTCCGCCATCGACCCCGACAGCATCAGGAACGACGCCAGCACCAGGGTGTACGCGTCCACCGTCCACTGGAGCCCGGACACATCCGCCTTCAGCTCCCGGCCCAGCGAGGGCAGCGCCACATTCAGCGCCGTGATGTCCAGACTGACGATCAGCAACGACATGCAGCAGATCGCCAGGACCAGCTGCCGCCGGGCGGGCGGCAGCTCATCGGTGTTCCCCCGGACTGGTGCGCCGGACATCTCACTCCCGTTCTCCGTCGGCCATGACCGCCCCCGCAGCCTCCCCCAGCCGGTACCGATATCCCACCATCCGCGCCGACCGCCCGCCCCATCCTCCCCCGCCACCCGCCCGTCCTATCCGGTGGCGCGGTGGCAGGCCCTCCTGCGAGGGTGGGGCGATGGGGAGAGACAGCGGTGATTTCGAAGCACTCGTCGACGAGGCCCGGCGGGCCCCCGTCGACGGCTGGGGCTTCTCCTGGCTGGAGGGCCGGGCGACCGAGGAACGCCCGCCGTGGGGGTACGCCCGGCTGCTGGGCCGCCGGCTGGCCACCGTGCACTCCGCACTGGACCTGGACACCGGCGGCGGAGAGGTGCTCGACGAGGCGCCCGTCCTGCCACCGCTGATGGCCGCCACCGAGTCCTGGCCGCCCAACGCGGCGCTCGCCGCCGCCCGGCTCGGCCCGCGCGGCGTGGTCGTCACGGTCCCGGGGGAGGACGGCCGGCTGCCCTTCCCCGACGGCGTCTTCGACCTGGTGAGCGCCCGCCACCCGGTACGCACCGACTGGCCCGAGGTCGCCCGGGTGCTGCGCCCCGGCGGCGCCTTCCTCGCCCAGGAGGTCGGCCCGCGCAGCGTCGCGGAACTCGGCGAGTACTTCCTCGGCCCCTGGCCGGAACCCGACAGCCGCGAACCCGGGGCGGCCCGCGCCGCCGCCGAGGCCGCGGGACTGCGGGTGGTGGACCTGCGCACCGCCACCCTGCGCACCGTCTTCCACGACATCGGCGCCGTGGTCTGGTTCCTGCGCAAGGTGATCTGGATCGTCCCCGGCTTCACCGTGGAGCGCCACCTCGCCACCCTGCGCCGGCTGCACCGGCAGATCCAGGACGAGGGGCCGTTCACCGCCCACAGCACCCGGTTCCTCATCGAGGCCCGTAAGCCGGGAACCTGACACCGCATCGGCTGCCCGCACCGGCAGCGGCTCCCATTGACGCCGTCGCATCGCCCGTGCTTGCATCCTGGTATGCCTGGTGTTCAGATCCTGACCCGCCGCCGCTGCGTGGACTTCGCCCGCGTCGCCGGTGCCATCTGTCGGATCCACCACTGATCCCGGACGCACGGCCGCGCGGTGCGCGCGCCCCCCGTCCCTGAATCCCCCGTCCCCGCACCCCCCTGCCTCCGCGTGCCCCGCGGCAACGCCGCCGCCTGCCGGGCGGGTTCCGCACGGCCGCGAGCGGCCCGGTCGAGGCGTACGGCCGCTCCCGGACGACCGGGGTGGTGCGGCGGCGCCCCTGCCGAGCCCCGTCCTCGTCCCCGCCCCTGCTCCCGCCTCTTGACGAAGGAACCCCATGGCCACGGTTCTGTCCATCTCCGGCAGCCCCTCACCCACCTCCCGCACCGTCCGCCTGCTGCGCCACCTGGACGCCCGGCTCGCCCTCCAGGGCCACCAGGTCATACCGCTGGACGCCCGCGCCCTGCCCCCGCAGGCCCTCACCGGCGCCGACCCCACCCACCCCGCGATCGAACGGGTGAACACCCTGCTGCGGGACGCCGACGGCGTCGTCATCGGCACCCCCGTCTACAAGGCCGCCTACTCCGGCCTGCTCAAGTCGCTCCTCGACCTGCTCCCGCAGTACGCCCTCACCGGCAAGACCGTGCTGCCGCTGGCCACCGGCGGCACCACCGCGCACGTACTGGCCATCGACTACGCGCTGCGCCCCGTGCTCTCCGCCATGGGCGCCGCCCACATCACCCAGGGCTGGTTCGTCCTCGACCGGCACATCACCACCGGGCCGGACGGCACCGTGATCGTCGACCCGGCCACCGCCGAACCCCTGGACCATGTGCTGGACCAGTTCTCCTCCGCCCTCACCCGGGCCGCGCAGCTGACCCGCACCTGACCGCCGCCGGCCCGCGCCCACCGCCGTCCCGCCGCCGGGACGGCGGTGCGTCACGCCGTGCCCCGCCCGAACCAGGCGTCGGCCAGCAGCGTGTACGAGCGCACCCGGTCCGGGTGCGCGTGCGTGATCGTGGTGATGAGCAGTTCGTCCGCGCCCGTGACCGCGCGCAGCCGCCGCAGCCCCGCCACCACCGTGTCCGGCGAGCCCACCAGCTGGGTGTCCACCCGGTCCGCCACCAGCGCCCGGTCCGCCTCCGTCCACCGGTGCCCTTCCGCCTCCGCGGGCGAGGGGTAGGGCATCGCGCCGCGCCCGGAGCGGATGGAGCGCACCCACAGCCCGTAGCCCGACGCCAGCTGCCGGGCCGTGTCGTCGTCCGGCGCCACCACCACATCCGCCGAGACCACCAGATACGGACGCGCCAGCCGCCCGGAGGGCCGGAAGGCGTCCCGGTAAGCCGCCACCGTCTCCAGGATCGTCCCCGGACTCACGTGGTAGTTGGCCGCGAACGGCAGACCCCGCTCACCCGCCACCCGGGCGCTCTCCCCGGCGCTGCTGCCCAGCACCCACAGCTGGAGATCCGCGCCCTCGCCCGGCACCGCGTGGACCTGGTGCGCCGTCCCACCCCGCGGGACCCGGTGTTCGCCGGCCAGCAGCGCCGCGATGGTGTCCACATGCTCCGCGTAGCCGGGCGGGCGGGCACCCGGCAGCCGCAACAGGTCCTGCTGCGCGGTGAAGTACGGCGACTCCAGCAGTGCCCGGGGCCGGAACGGCGGCGGGATCAGCACACCGCCCACCCGCCGCGCCGCCGGTTCCTCCGCCGGCTCGGCCGGTTCCGCGCCCCCGCGCGGGCCGGCCCGGTGCCCCGAGCGGCCGAGCCCCAGATCGATCCGCCCCGGGTACAGCGCGTCGAGCGTGCCGAACTGCTCCACCACCGACAGCGCCGTGCGATGCCCCAGCTGCACCGCGGCCGAGCCGACCCGGATGCGCGTGGTGGCCCCGGCCACCTGTCCGATCACCAGCTCCGGCGCCGAACTCGCCACTCCGTCCGCGAGATGATGCTCGGCCACCCAGTACCGCCGGTACCCGGCCGCCTCCGCGTGCCGTGCCAGGTCGATGGTGCGGCGCAGCGCCTGCCCGGGGGTGGAGCCGGAGACCACCGGCACCAGGTCGAGGACGGAGAGGGGGACGGGGGCGGACGGCTCGGACATCGGCACACCTTTCGGGGCGGGGAGGGCGGTGCGGCGGTGGGGCCGGCCCGGCAAGCCGTCCGGGCGCGGACGCGGCCCGGCCAGGGCGCGCGGGAGGGAGCGGCGCCGGCGGGGGAGCGGGGCGGGGCGGCCGGGAGAACGGGGGCGGGGCCGGGCGTCGTCAGCGACAGATCGCGGTGGTGACACGCATCAGGTCCACGGCACGCCGCCGGGTGAACCGCACAGGGATCCGCATGGGGGTGAACGTAACCAGCCGCCGGGCCGGGGTCAAGGTGCCCCCGGGGCGTGCGGCCGGACCGTCACACGGCCGTCATGGGGCGCAATGTCCGGACGGCGGCCGGGCCGGCAGGGGGCCGCGGCGCCGGGCACGAGAACGCCCCGCGGCCCGGGGTGGCACGCGGGGCGCGGTGGTGCGCGGACGTCACGGACGCGCGGGCGGCTGCTGCTCCCGCGTCACGGGCGCGTCCGGTGCGGCCTGCGGGGCCGGCGCCGGCTGCTGCGACGGTTCGTCGGTGCGCAGAGCCGCGGTCTCGCTCTTGAGGATCCGCAGGGACTTCCCGAGTGCCCTCGCGGTGTCCGGCAGGCGCTTCGAACCGAAGACCACCAGCACCACGACGGCGACGACCAGCAGATGGGTGGGTCCGATCTGGCCCATGGGGTCACCTCTGTCTCTCTCACCCCGCGGGGTGTCGCGATACCCCCGGTGATCGCACTGTAAGGCAACCGGGTAAAGAGGGAGCAATGGCACGGTCATGGACACACCCAGGGCACAGAAGACGATCACCCGGTCACAAACCGCCCGTACTTCTGTACGGGCCATGGGAAAAGGGTGGATACTGCGTGGCCATGACGACCACCGCGGAATCCGTCACGCTCGACCGGCTGACGGCCCTTCTCTCCGACGAGTCCATCGACATCGCGCACCGCGCGCTGTGGCAACTGCTGTGGGAGAGCGAGGTGCGGGTGATGGACCTGCTGTCCCTCGAAGTACCCGACATCGACCTCGGCCACCGCAGGATCAGACCCGAGGCAGCCTCGCGGGCCGCCGCCCTGCCGGACGGCGGCGACATCCCGCTCTCCGAACGCGCCGCCACCCTGCTCGCCGCCGTGGTCGGCGACCGCACCTCCGGCCCGCTGTTCGCCGCCGGGCCCCGGGCGCTCACCTGGGAGGAAGCCACCCGCGCCGCGGTGGAGCACGGCTGCGCCATCCACGCCTTCCGGATCGGCGGCAAGCGCCACCGGGCCACGGCCTGAGCCCGCGACCTCGCCCCGCACGCAGCACGACGGATTCCGGACGGCGGGGGCCGTACCGGACCGTCGCCGGCGGTGAGCCCCCGCGCCCGCCGTCGCCCGCCGCCTCGGCACCCCGGGCCCCGCTCCCCGGACCGCCCACCGCCACCGTGGCCGGAAACACCGTCACCGTCCGCGTCATGCCGCTGGGCGACTCGATCACCGGGTCGCCCGCAGAACCTGCTGCCCGGCTGGCTCGCCGCCACTACACCCGACGTCGTGCTGATGCACCTGGGTACCAACGACGTCTGGAGCGCCCGCGGCACCACCCCCGTCCTGGACGTCCGCACCGCGCTGGTCCGGCGGATGCGCGACGCCAACCCGCGCAGGCGGATCCCCGTCGCCCAGCCCGTCCCCATGCCCCGGCCCACCACGCCGCCCGCGGCGAGCGGGTGACCGACCTCAACGCCGCCGCCCTGCCCGGCTGGGCCGCCGGCCTGTCCAGTACGGATTCCCCGCGCACCGTCGTCCACTCGTGGACGGGCTTCGCCACCGCTGCCCACACCACCGGCGGCGTCCACCCGAACGCCCCGGGAACCCGCGAGATCGCCGACCGGTGGCACCCGGCCGTCGTCGACACGCTGACCGGGGCCGTCTGACGCGTCATTCCCACGGACGAGTGGACACACGGCGCAAAACCACTCAGAAGAAGCACCGGGTGGATAAGTTCGCTGGCGCACGCCCGGAACCCACTCCGACGCGTCGGATCCGTCCATCCCCGGAGAGCCGATGGTCCACTCGTCCACCCGCCCCGCCCGTACCCCCGCCACGGCCGACATCCCAGGACAGAGCACCGCCACCCAGCCCCAGCTGCCCCTGCGGCTGTCCACCGACATCCAGGGCGACGTGCTCGCCGGCTTCAAGAAGGACCACGTCCAGCTGATCCTCGCGAAGTTCAAGGACCGCCGCCGCGCGAGAATCTGGCTGCGCAGGCTCCACGAACGCATCGCCACCACCCGGGACGTGGCCGCCTTCAACGCCGACTTCAGCCGCGCCCGCCGCTACGCCGCGGGCGAGGACCCGGCCGACCTCACCGCGGTGTGGCGCGGCGTCGCCTTCACCTACGCCGGCCTCACCGAACTGCTCGGCGGTGCCCCGTTCACCGACATCCCGGCCGGCAGCACCCAGGAAGCCTTCGCCCAGGGCCCCGCCCGGCGCAAGGAGATCGTCGGCGACATCGACGACAGCGACCCGGAGCACTGGCTGTTCGGCGCCGAGCACCAGCACCCCGTCCACCTCGTCCTCACCCTCGCCGCCGACCGGCACGCCGACCTCCAGGCCGCCCTGGAGGAGGAGCGCGCCTGGATGGCCGCCCAGCACGTGGCCGTCGTCTTCGAACAGGAGGGCAACACCCTCAAGGAAGACCTGCGCGGCACCGAGCACTTCGGCTTCAAGGACGGGATCAGCCAGCCCGGCGTGCGGGACTTCGACGAGGAGGACCCCGAGCGCCCCGACTACCACCGCACCAAGCCCGGCACCCGGCTGATCACCCCCGGCGAGTTCGTCGTCGGCATGCCGCCGGACCACCGCTGGCCGGCCGGGCTCCCCGGCTGGATGGCCAACGGCTCCTTCCAGGTGGTGCGGCGCCTCGCCCAGGACGTGCCGGGCTGGTGGGAACAGATCGAGCACAACCTGGACGTCCTCAAGGAACACGACGCCGTCCCCGAGGACACCACCAAGGAGTGGCTCGCCGCCCGGCTCATCGGCCGCTGGCCCTCCGGCGCCCCCGTCGCCAAGTGCCCCGACACCGACGTGCCCACGCCGCCGTGCGCCGACAGCGACAACGACGTCAGCTTCGCCGACGACCTGGAGGGCCGCCTCACCCCGCTCTTCTCCCACCTGCGCAAGACCAACCCCCGCGACGGGCTCAAGCCGCGCCGCGACGGTGGCCCGATCGTCGAGGAGAAGGGCATGCTGGACGGCCGCCGGCTGATCCGCCGCAGCATCCCCTACGGCCGCCCCTACGACCCGCAGGGCACTCCGGCCCAGCGCGCGGACGCCCCGCGCGGCCTGGTCTTCATCTGCTACCAGTCCGACCTCGTCGCCCAGTACGAATTCGTCCAGGCCAGCTGGGTGGAGGCCGAGAACTTCCCCGAGCGCCGCGACCCGGTCGGCCGCGATCCGCTCATCGGCCGCGACACCGACGTCTCCTTCCCCTCCCGGGCCGGTGAGACGGCGGTGTGCCCGCTGCGCTTCGAACGCTTCGTCCGCACCGAGGGCGCCCTCTACGCCTTCACCCCCTCCCTCACCGCGCTGCGCCGGCTGGCCGAGGGCGAGGTGCCCATCGGGGGCGACCCGCCCAGCGACCAGGTGGTGCGCGGCGGCACGGCGCTGCGCCGCTTCGAGGTGATCAGCTCCCACAAGGCCCGGTTCCGGCTGGAGGGCAACAACTACACCATCCGCGACGAGAACGAGCAGCAGCTGTGGGTCTCGGACAACACCAACCCGGCCGTGGCCGGCGGCACCTTCACCGAGGACGGGGACCTGGTGCTCAACGGCCCCACCGGTGAGGCCATCTGGAGCCTGGGCACCGGCGGCCACCCCGGCGCCGTCCTCGTCGTCGGCACCGACGGCGACGTCTCCGTCCGCACCGAGGACGGCGACACCCTCTGGCACAGCGACACCGCCCACTGACCCGCGCCCCGCGCACCGGGCCCGCACCCCCGTGGTACGGGCCCGGGGCGCACCGGCCGGTTCAGCCCTGCCGCACCGCGATCCCCTCCGGCGCGCGCACCCGCGTTCCGCCGTCGGCGTCCACTGCGATCTCCAGCGGCGCGCCCGCGATCCGCAGCCCCGCCGCCCGCAGCGGCCGGAACCGCTCACCCACCCGGGGCGCCACCGTCACTGTGCCGCCCGGCACGTCCGCCGTGATCCCCAGCACCGAGGCCAGCACCTGCACCGAGGAGGCCGCCGCCCACGCCTGCGGCCGGCAGGAGGCGGGGTAGGGGAGCGGACGCGCGCTCACCTCGCTGCCCCAGCCGGCGAACAGCTCCGGCAGCCGCGCGTCGAACGCGTCCGCGGCCCGCACCAGACCGGCCGCCAGCGCGCTCGCCTCGGCCGGGAACCCGGCCCGGGTCAGCCCGTGCACCGCGATCGCCGTGTCGTGCGGCCACACCGACCCCACGTGGTAGCCCAGCGGATTGAACCCGCCCATCGCGGAGCTGTAGGTCCGCAGCCCGAACCCGGAGTCCAGGTCGGCACCGCCCAGCCGGGCCGCCAGCAGCGCGCTCTCCCGCGCGTCCAGCAGCCCGGTGCCCAGCAGATGACCGAACTGCGAGGTCACCGAGTCCACCGGCCGCTTGTCGCCGTCCAGCGCGATCGCCGGATACGCCCCGCGCGCGTCCGCCACCCAGAACCGTTCCCGGAACCGCGACTTCAGCTGCTGCGCCCACTCCTCCCAGCCGTCCGCGCCCGGCCGCCCGAAGGCCCGCAGCAGCGCGGCACCGCCCATCGCCGCCTCGTACGCGTAGGCCTGCACCTCGGAGAGCGCGATCGGCGCGGTGGCCTGCCGCCCGTCCCGGAAGCGGATGGAGTCGCCGGAGTCCTTCCAGCCCTGGTTCGCCAGCCCGCTCCCGGTGGAGTCGATGTACTCCAGGAAGCCGTCGCCGTCCGCGTCGCCGTGGTCGCGCATCCAGGCCAGCGCCGCCTCGGCGTGCGGCAGCAGCGCCACCACCTGCTCCTCGGCCAGCCCCCAGCGCCAGGCGTCGTGCAGCAGCGTCACCCACAGCGGGGTGGCGTCCACCGTGCCGTAGTACACCGGCGGCAGCACCACGCCCTCGTCCTCGATGGTCAGCGCCTCGCGCCGCACCTCGTGCAGGATCTTCCCCGGCTGCTCCTGGGTCCGCGGGTCGGTGACCGTGCCCTGCCTGCGGGCCAGGACCCGCAGCGTGCTCGCGGCCAGCTCCGTGCCCAGCGGCAGCAGCATCCGCGCCGCCCACAGCGAATCGCGCCCGAACAGGGTGGCGAACCACGGCGCGCCGGCGGCCACGAACACGTCCCGCGGCGCCAGCGGATCGCTCAGCAGCAGCCGCCGCAGATCGGCGTCCGACTGCGCGACCCAGGCGTCCAGCGCCCGGTCCGCGCTGCGCACCTCGGGCGCCGACCACGCGACGGTGCCCGGGCGCGGCGCGGTGAACGGCGGCGGCGTGTCCTCCCGGGCGACGCACACCACTTCCGCGTCCCACCGCTCCCCGGGCCCCAGCGCCACCTCGTAGCGCAGCACCCCGTCGGCGCCGATGGCGTCCGGCGCCGGGGCGGCGGTCAGGGTCACGGTGGACGCCTCGCCCCGCCACACCAGAGCGGAGTCCGCGACCTCCGGCGCCACCGGAGCGGTCACGGCGCCGGACTTCACCCGGTCCATCGGCGCGAGATCGGTGCCCGCGCTGATCAGCACCCGGACCAGGGCCGGGGTGGAGCCGTGGTTGGCGATCTCGAAGGACTCGGTGAGTTCGCCCGGCGCCAGCGAGCGCAGCCGCTCCAGGGTGACGGCCGGGTCGGCCGTCGCCTGGGCCACGCCGCGCAGCACGGACCGGAACCGGGCGGTGTCGGCGCCCTCCGGGCCACCGCCCACCGGGGCCAGCGGCACACCGTCCACCGACACCTCCAGCCGGGCCAGCGCCCGGCGGTCGCTGTGGTAGAAGCCGTCCACGCCTCGCCGCAGCTGCCCGTCGGGACGGGAGACGGCGAAGCTCGGCGCGTACAGCGTGACGCAGGCGTCGTGCAGGAAGGGCTGCATACCCGGCACGGCGGCGGGGTCGGCCTGCGGCTCGTTCGTTATCGCCGAGGACTTGACACTCATCAGCGGGGATACCAATCTTCTCAGTCATTGGAGCGTTCCAAGAAATGTAGATGCAGTTCACCGCTGCGGCAATCCTTGTGGATCGCTCCAATCCATCCACAGTGCGGTGCTCAGGAGGCAGCGATGGCGCGTACGCCCACCAGCCGGTCGTCGGGCAAGGCGGGAGGTGTGACGCTCGCCATGGTCGCCCGGCGGGCCGGGGTGTCCCCGCAGACCGTCTCCAACGCGATCAACGCCCCCGAACTGCTGCGCCCCGAGACGCTGGAGCGGGTGCGCGCCGCCATCGACGCCATGGGCTACCGCCCGCACCGCGCCGCCCAGACACTGCGCACCCGCTCCAGCCGGCTGATCGGCTACGGCGTGCAGTCCGTGGACGTGGACCGCACCACCCCGGTCATGGACCGCTTCCTGCACGCCCTCACCCACACCGCGGAGGAGGCCGGGCACCGCATCCTGCTGTTCGCCGTCCCGGCCGGATCCCGGCTGCTCACCCCGTACCAGGAACTCGTCGACGACTACAGCGTGGACGGCTTCGTCCTCAGCGACACCGACCGCGGCGACCGCCGCCAGGCCTGGCTGGCCAAGCACCACATCCCCTTCACCGCCTTCGGCCGCATGTGGTCCGACAAGCAGATCGGTGACTGGGTCGATGTGGACGGCGCCGCCGGCATCGGCCGGGCCGTGGACCACCTCGCCGAGCGCGGGCACCGCAGAATCGGCTTCCTCGGCTGGCCGCGCGGCTCCGGCGCCGGTGACGACCGCGCCGAGGGCTGGAAGGCCGCCCTGCGCCGGCACGGGCTGCCGGTGCGCGGACTGCGCGCCGAGAGCGTGGACGACGTGGACGCCGCGCGCACCGTCGCCCTGCGGCTGCTGGACAGCGGGGTCGACGCCGTCGTGGCCGCCTCCGACACCCTCGCCATGGGCGCCTACCGGGCGCTGCGCGAACGCGGCCTCACCCCGGGCGACGACGTGGCCGTGACCGGCTTCGACGACTCGCCGGCCGCCGCCCTCGTCTCACCGGGGCTGACCACCCTCACCCAGCCCATGGACGTGATCGGCGCCGAGTGCGTCCGGCTGCTGCTGGCCCGGATCGCGGAGCCCGACCGGGAGCCCGAGCACATCCTGCTCGAACCCGGACTGGTGGTCCGCGAATCCACCGCCCCTCCCCGCCCTTTCATGTGACACATCCGACACTTCCTGATTCGTCGGACTTTTTCTACGATCGAGCCGCACCTCAACGGAGAGACCCATGGCACCCAGACGCACCACCCTCCTCGCCCTCACCACCGGCATAGCCCTGCTCGCCACCGGCTGCTCCTCCTCCTTCGGCGACGGGGGCGACACCGAGCAGCAGACCGGCGGGAAGCAGGAGCTGACCGTCCTCATCGGCACCTCGGGCGAGGCCGAGACCGCCGCCGTCCGCGCGGCCGCGAGCGCCTACGAGGAGGAGTCGGGCAACACCGTCGACGTCCAGGTCGCCTCGGATCTCAACCAGCAGCTCGGTCAGGCGTTCGCCGGCAACAACCCGCCCGACGTCTTCTACGTCGAGACCCACCAGTTCGCCAACTACGCCGCCGGCGGCTCCCTGTACCCCTACGGCGACCGCATCACGGACGTCGAGGACTTCTCCGCCTCGCTGCGCCAGTCCTTCACCTACGACGACCAGCTGGTCTGCGTCCCCAAGGACACCTCCTCGCTCGGACTGATCGTCAACGACGACCTGTGGGAGCGGGCCGGACTCACCGCGGACGACTACCCCACCACCTGGGAGGAGCTGCGGCAGGTGGCCGGGGAACTCACCGGCGGCGGCGTGACCGGCCTGGTCACCAGCAGCGAGTACCAGCGGCTGGGCGCCTTCATGAAGCAGGCCGGCGGCTGGATCACCGACCCCGCCCAGACCACGATGACCGCCGACAGCCCGGAGAACCTCCAGGCCCTCGCATTCGTCCAGGGCATGCTCCAGGAGGGCACCTGGAAGTTCGCCCCCGAGGTCGACGCGGGCTGGGCCGGCGAGGCCTTCGGCAAGGGCACCGCCGCCATGACCATCGAGGGCAGCTGGCTGGCCGGCGCGCTGGAGACCGACTTCCCCGGCGTCGACTACACCGTGCTGCCGCTGCCCGAGGGCCCGGCCGGACCCGGCACCCTCGCCTTCACCAACTGCTGGGGCGTGGCGCAGAAGAGCGCCCACCGCGACGCCGCCGTCGAACTCGTCGACTTCCTCACCCGGCCCGAGCAGCAGATCGCCATGGGCAACGCGTTCGGCGCCGTCCCCTCCCGCGAGTCCGCCGCCGCCGACTACCTCGCCGAGCACCCCGGCACCGAGGCCTGGGGCGCGAGCGGCGACTGGGTCCAGGGCCCGGTGACCGTGGGCGGCTTCGACCGCGTCCTCAGCCAGTTCAACACCGACCTGGAATCCCTGCGGACCGCCGACCCCGCCACGATCCTCGCGGACCTGCAGAGCTACGGTGAGGCGGCCCTGGGAGCGGGCAACTGATGCACAAGCCCGCACTGCGCGGCCGGCAAGGACCCTGGGGCTGGCTGTTCGTCAGCCCCTCGGTCCTTGTCCTCGGGCTGTTCCTGGCCCTGCCCATCGTCATGGCGCTGTGGGTGAGCCTGCTCGACTGGAACGGCCAGTCCAACCCCTTCACCGGCGGCCAGGCCACCTTCGTCGGACTGGACAACTACCGCGGCCTGCTCACCGAGGACGGCCTGGACCGCACCCTGTTCGCCACCTCGCTGCGCAACAACGCCTACTACGTCCTGCTCTTCGTCCCGCTCTCCACCGGCCTCGGCCTCACCCTGGCCATGATCGTCAACCAGCGGATGCTGCGCGGCCGTTCCCTACTGCGCACCACCTTCTACTTCCCCTCGGTGACCAGCACCATCGCGGTCTCCACCATCTTCCTCTTCCTCTTCCAGGGCAGTGGCGCCGTCAACAGCCTGCTCTCCTGGATCGGTGTCAAAGGCCCCAACTGGTTCGCCGACCCGCGCGGCATCATCTGGGTCACCCTCGGCAACCTCGGCCTGGCCGACCCGGACCACCCCTCCGGCTTCCTCACCGACCACGCCTTCATGGGCCTGTCCTGGTTCGAATGGCTCTCCGGACCCTCGGTGGCCATGTCCACCATGATCCTGCTGGCCACCTGGACCACCTCCGGCACCTTCATGCTCATCTTCCTGGCCGCGCTCCAGGACATCCCCCGCGAACTGGAGGAAGCCGCGGCCCTCGACGGCGTCAACCGCCGCCAGCTGCTGCGCCACGTCACCCTGCCCGCCCTGCGCCCGGTGCTCTTCCTGGTGCTCACGCTCGCCCTCATCGGCAGCTGGCAGGTCTTCGACATGGTGTACGTCATGGGCCAGGGCGCCCCCGGGAACACCACCCTCACCCCGGCGTTCATGTCCTACCAGTCGGCCTTCAAGAACGCCGACTACGGACAGGGAGCGGCCATCGCCTTCATCCTCTTCGCGATCGTCCTCGTGTGCACCGGCGCCCAGCGCTGGCTGCTGCGCGAACGCAACCCCCGCCAAGGGAGGCGGCGATGACCTCGACCACCCCGGTGGAACCGGCCCCCCGCGCCCCGCGCCCCACCCGGCGCCCGCGCCGCGCCCGCACCGCCGAACGCCCGGTCCTCGGCCGCACCCGGCTGCCCTGGCGGATCGCCGGCTACACCCTGATCATCGCGCTGGCCTCGCTGTACGTCCTGCCGTTCGTCATCCAGCTGGTCACCAGCTTCAAGACCGACCCGGACGCCGCCGCCCACCCGCTCGCCCTGTGGCCCGGCACCCCCACCACCGCCGCCTACCAGCGGCTGTTCGGGATCGCCGAGTCCCACGAGACGGTGCCGTTCCTGCGCTGGCTGGGCAACTCCGCCCTGGTCACCGTGCTGGTCACCACGGGCCGGGTGCTCTTCGACTCGATGGCCGGCTACGCGCTGGCCCGGCTCCACTTCCCCGGCCGCAGGCTGCTGTTCGTCCTGCTGCTCGCCGTGATGGCCGTGCCCGGCGTGGTGCTGCTGATC
>NZ_JBHWJL010000036.1:0-29729 GCF_042731495.1 Streptomyces sp. NPDC059853 | reverse complement strand
GTCCGGGGCTTCTTGCCCGGCACCAGCGGCTGGAGACCGCGCGAGAGCAACTGCTCCTCCGCCGCGATCGCGATCTTCGACATCGTCTTGACCGTCTCGATCGGATACCGGCCGACCGAGGACTCGGCCGAGAGCATCACCGCGTCCGCGCCGTCCAGGATCGCGTTGGCGACATCGGACGCCTCCGCGCGGGTCGGCCGCGAGTTGGTGATCATCGACTCCATCATCTGGGTCGCCACGATCACCGGCTTCGCGTTGCGCCGGCACAGCTCGATCAGCCGCTTCTGGACCAGCGGCACCTTCTCCAGCGGGTACTCCACGGCGAGGTCGCCGCGCGCCACCATGACGGCGTCGAAGGCGAGGACGACCTCCTCCATGTTCTCCACCGCCTGCGGCTTCTCCACCTTGGCGATGACCGGCACCCGGCGCCCGACCCGGTCCATGACCTCGTGCACGTCGCGCACGTCGTCCGCGTCGCGCACGAAGGACAGCGCCACCATGTCGGCGCCCAGCCGCAGCGCGAACTCCAGGTCCTCGACGTCCTTCTCCGACAGCGCGGGCACGTTCACCGCGATGCCCGGCAGGTTGATCCCCTTGTGGTCGGAGATCACCCCGCCCTCGATGACGATGGTCCGCACCCGCGGCCCGTCCACCTCCAGCACCTGGAGCGAGACGTTGCCGTCGTTGATGAGGATGGTCTCGCCCTTGGCGACATCGCCCGGCAGGCCCTTGTACGTGGTGCCGCAGATGTGCTTGTCGCCGGCCACGTCATCGGTGGTGATGGTGAACTCGTCACCGCGCTCCAGCTCGACGGGGCCGTCCGCGAAGGTCTCCAGGCGGATCTTGGGGCCCTGGAGGTCGGCCAGGACACCGACGGCCACGCCGCAGTCCTCGCTCGCCTTGCGCAGCCGGTGGTACCGCTCCTCGTGCTCCTGATGGCTCCCGTGGCTGAAGTTGAAACGGGCCACGTTCATACCGGCGTCGATGAGCGCCTTGAGCTGCTCATAGGAGTCGACGGCGGGGCCCAGGGTGCAGACGATTTTGGAACGGCGCATGCCGACGATCCTATCGTTTTGTTCCGTACCGGAATAATGGCGGCCCCGCCGTCCCGCCGTTCAGGGGCTGACCAGCGCGAACGCCTGGCTGGCGATCTCCAGTTCCTCGTCCGTGGGGACGACGGCGACCGCCACGGAAGCGTACTGCGGCGAGATGAACCGGGGGCCGCTGCCGGGCGTCGTGTTCCGCTGCTCGTCCACGACCACCCCGAAGCCCACCAGACCGTCCACGGCGGCGGCCCGGACGTTCGCGGCGTTCTCGCCGACCCCGGCGGTGAAGGCGATCGCGTCCACCCGGCCCAGCACCGCGTAGTACGCGCCGATGTACTTCTTCAGCCGGTAGGTGTAGATCGCGAACGCCAGCCGGGCGGCGTCGTCGCCCTCCGCCATCCGGCGGGTGATCTCCCGCATGTCGTTGTCCCCGCACAGCCCGACCAGGCCGGACCGCTTGTTCAGCAGGTCGTCGATCTCGTCCACCGACATACCGGCCACCCGCGAGAGATGGAAGATCACCGCCGGATCGATGTCGCCGGAGCGGGTGCCCATCACCAGACCCTCCAGCGGGGTCAGCCCCATGGAGGTGTCCACGCACCGGCCGCCCGCCACCGCCGAGGCGGAGGCGCCGTTGCCCAGGTGCAGCACGATCACGTTGACGTCCGCGACGTCCTTGCCCAGCAGCTCGGCGGTGCGCCGCGCCACATACGCGTGCGAGGTGCCGTGGAAGCCGTACCGGCGCACCCGGTGCGCGTCGGCGGTCGCCGTGTCGATGGCGTAGCGGGCGGCGTACTCCGGCATCGTCGTGTGGAACGCCGTGTCGAACACCGCGACCTGCGGCACCCGCGGGTTCAGCTCCAGGGCGGTGCGGATGCCGGTCAGATTCGCCGGGTTGTGCAGCGGGGCCACCGGCACCAGCCGCTCGATCTCGGCGATCACCTCGTCGGTGATCACCGTCGGCTCGGTGAACTTCAGCCCGCCGTGCACCACCCGGTGCCCGATGGCCGCCAGCCGCGGGTCGTCCAGCCGGAGGCCGTCCGCCGCCAGCTCGTCCGCCGCCGCCCGCAGCGCCGCCGTGTGGTCGGGCAGCGGCACATCGGTGCGCTCGCGCCGCTCGCCGCCGGCCGGGGTGTGCACCAGCCGGGCACCCGCCTCGCCGATGCGCTCCACCAGACCGGCGGCGAGCCGGGAGTGGTCGGTCATGTCGAACAGCTGGTACTTCACCGAGGAAGAACCGGAGTTCAGCACGAGGACACGGGAGGGGTGCTCGGTCACGGATTCACTTTCTGCTGGGTCCGGCGCTGGGCCTGGATGGCGGTGATGGCGACGGTGTTGACGATGTCCTGCACGAGGGCGCCGCGCGAGAGGTCGTTCACCGGCTTGCGCAGCCCCTGGAGGACCGGGCCGACCGCGATGGCGCCCGCCGAGCGCTGCACGGCCTTGTAGGTGTTGTTGCCGGTGTTCAGGTCGGGGAAGACCAGCACGGTGGCCTGGCCCGCGACGTCGGAGCCCGGCAGCTTGGTGGCGGCGACCGACGGCTCCACCGCCGCGTCGTACTGGATCGGGCCCTCCACCAGCAGGTCGGGGCGGCGCCGGCGCACCAGCTCGGTGGCCGCCCGCACCTTGTCCACGTCCGCGCCGGAGCCGGAGGTGCCGGTGGAGTACGACAGCATCGCGATCCGCGGCTCCACCCCGAACTGGGCGGCGGTGGCGGCCGACTGGATGGCGATGTCGGCCAGCTGCTCGGCGTCGGGGTCGGGGTTGACGGCGCAGTCCCCGTACACCAGCACCTTGTCGGCCAGGCACATGAAGAAGACCGAGGAGACGATGGCCGCCTCCGGCTTGGTCTTGATCACCTCGAAGGCCGGACGGATGGTGGCGGCGGTGGAGTGCACGGCGCCGGAGACCATGCCGTCGGCCAGGCCCTCCTGGACCATGAGCGTGCCGAAGTAGGAGACGTCCGAGACCACGTCCCAGGCCAGCTCGTAGGTGACGCCCTTGTGCGCGCGGAGCCGGGCGTACAGCTCGGCGAAACGTTCCCGCAGCGGTGAGGTCTGCGGGTCCACCACCCGGGCCACGCAGGCGGTCGCCGTCGCGCCGGGGTCGATGGCCTCCGCCGCGCCGTGCAGCCGCAGGTCGATGCCCAGATCGGCGGCGCGCTTGCGGACCGCGCCCTCCTCGCCCAGCAGCGTCAGATCGCACACGTTGCGGCGCAGCAGCACCTCGGCGGCGCGCAGCACCCGCTCCTCGGTGCCCTCGGGCAGCACCACGTGACGGCGGTCCGAGCGGGAGCGTTCGATCAGCTCGTGCTCGAACATCATCGGCGTGACCCGCTCGCTGCGCACCACCGAGAGCCGTTCGGTGAGCTGGGCGGTGTCCACGTGCGTCTCGAACAGGCCGAGCGCGATCTCCGCCTTGCGCGGGGTGGCGGCGGTCAGCTTGCCCTCCAGACCGGACAGCTCGGCGGCGGTGTGGAAGGTGCCGCCGGACACCGAGAGGACCGGTGTGCCCGGCGCGAGCCGGGCGGCGAGCGCCATGGTCTCGGCGCCCGGGTGCTCACCGAGGGTGAGCAGGACCCCGGCGATCGGCGGGGCGCCCGCGGAGTGCGCGGCGAGGGCCCCGACGACCAGGTCGGCGCGGTCGCCCGGGGTGACGACCAGCGAGTGCTCGCGCAGCGCGGTGAGGAAGGTGGGCAGCATGGCGCCGCCGATCACGAAATCTCGGACGTCCCTGGCCAGCCCGGTGCGGTCGCCGAGCAGCACCTCGGCGTCCAGCGCCTCGGCGATCTGGGTGACGGTGGGCGCCGAGAGCGCGGGCTCCTCGGGGAGCACGTAGACGGGCTCGGGGAGGTGGGTGCCCAGCGCGCGGGCCGCGGCGGCGGCGTGCGAGTCGCGGACCCGGTTGGCGATGGTGGCGATCACCTCGCAGCCGAGCGAGGTGAAGGCGTGGTGGGCGTTGCGGACCTCGGCGACGACGGATTCGGCGCTCTGGTCGAGACCGGCGACCACCGGCAGCACGACGGAACCGAACTCGTTGGCGAGCCGGGCGTTCAGCGTCAGCTCGGCGGGCAGCTGGGTGTCGGCGTAGTCGGTGCCCAGCACGAGGACGGCCTCGTAGTCGCGGGCCACGTTGTGGTAGCGCTCGACGAGGGCGGTGACGAGTTCGTCCATGCCGTGCTCGGCCTGGAGGGCGGCGGCCTCGGCGTAGGCCATGCCGCGCGCGTCCTCGCGGGACTGGGAGAGCCGGTACCGGCCGCGCAGCAGCTCGAAGACGGGGTCGGGCCCGGGGTGGGCGAGGGGGCGGAAGACCCCGACCCGGTCGACCTGGCGGGTCAGGAGTTCCATGACCCCCAGTTCGATCACCTGGCGGCCGTCGCCGCGGCCGATGCCGGTCACGTACACGCTGCGGGTCATCGCACCGCTCCCGCGCTGGTACGGGCGTACGCCGTCGTGTCGGCTGTCAGGGACATCACTGCCGCCCTCATCGTCATCCAATCGTTTATCGCTATGGTCTTGACAATACCCAGCGCGCTGAGTAACCGGCGCGGCGGGTCGCGGCGGGCGATCCGTTCACCATGTGAGCAGGGGAGTCCGGTGGGGTCCGCGGGCGTGAAACAATTCGGGCGGCCTCGACGAAGCGGCCCCGCGCCACCCTCCCGATCCCCGAAGAGGAGAGCATCCCCATGCGTATCGGAGTTCTCACCGCGGGCGGTGACTGCCCTGGCCTCAACGCCGTGATCCGCTCGGTCGTCCACCGGGCCGTCGTCGATCGCGGCGACCAGGTGATCGGGTTCGAGGACGGCTTCAAGGGCCTGCTGGAAGGCCGCTACCGCGAACTCGACATCAACGCCGTCTCCGGCATCCTGGCCCGCGGCGGCACCATCCTCGGCTCCAGCCGGCTGGAGCGGGCCCGGCTGCGCGAGGCGTGCGACAACGCCGAGGCGTTCCGGCACAAGCTCGGCCTCGACGCCCTGATCCCGATCGGCGGCGAGGGCACCCTGACCGCCGCGCGGATGCTCGCGGAGGCCGGGATCCCGGTGGTCGGCGTCCCCAAGACGATCGACAACGACATCTCCGCCACCGACCGTACGTTCGGTTTCGACACGGCGGTCGGTGTCGCCACCGAGGCCATAGACCGGCTGAAGACCACGGCCGAATCGCACCAGCGGGTGATGGTGGTCGAGGTCATGGGCCGGCACGCGGGCTGGATCGCCCTGGAGTCCGGGATGGCGGGTGGAGCGCACGGTATCTGTATTCCAGAGCGCCCCTTCCAGGTCGATGATCTGTGCAAAATGGTCGAAGAACGTTTCGCGCGCGGCAAGAAGTTCGCCGTGATCTGCGTCGCCGAGGGCGCCCGCCCCGCCGAGGGCTCCATGCCGTACGAGAAGGGCGAGATCGACCCGTACGGCCACGAGCGGTTCGCCGGCATCGGCAACCGGCTGGCGTCCGAGCTGGAGCAGCGGCTCGGCAAGGAGGCCCGCCCGGTGATCCTCGGCCACATCCAGCGCGGCGGCACCCCCACCGCGTACGACCGCGTGCTCGCCACCCGGTTCGGCTGGCACGCCGTGGAGGCGGCCCACCGGGGCGAGTTCGGCAAGATGACGGCGCTGCGCGGCACCGAGATCGTGATGGCCCCGCTGGCGAGCGCCACCGCGGACCTCAAGCGGGTGCCGCAGTTCCGCATGGACGAGACCGAAGCGGTGTTCTGAGCCCACCGCCACCGCCGGGCCCCATGGGGTTCCCGGCGGTGCCCGGCCCAACTCCCGTGGTGCCCTAGGGGATCGAACCAGGGGGAAATGGGGGGTGAGGGCCACTGTCCCCCCGATCGGCCGTCACCTAGCGTGGCCGACCATGCATCTCATATCACTGTGGAAGCGGGCTGTGGCGGCGGGCGCGGGGGCCGCCGCCTGCGCCACCCTCCTCACCGCCCCGGCCTGGGCCACCGACCGGCAGCCGGCGGACGACGACGCCCTCGCCGCGTACCACCGGCAGCACGTGGAGTGGGCCGACTGCGGTGCCGGGACCGCCGACGCGGAACCAGCCACCCCGTACCGGATCGGCCCCGCCGCCGTATCCGACGCCACCACACTCAGCGCGGCCGGCGCCGAATGCGCCCTGCTGACCGTCCCGCTCGACTACGCCGACCCCGGCGGCGAGACCCTCACCCTCGCCCTCTCCCGCATCCGTGCCGCCGACCCCGGCCGGCGCACCGGCGTCCTGCTGTCCAACCCCGGCGGCCCCGGCGGCTCCGGCCTGGTCATGCCGCTGATCCTCCAGCAGACGATGGGAGAGGTGGCCGGCGACTTCGACCTCATCGGCTTCGACCCGCGCTTCGTCGGCGCCAGCTCCCCGATCGACTGCGGCTGGCCGGTCGGCTCCGGCTACCGCGCCGCCGGAGCCGGGTTCGGCGACTACCTGCGCGGCGCCGCCTTCCAGCGCGACCTCGCCCAACGCTGCCGCGCCACCTCCGGCGACGTCCTGCCGTACGCCACCACCCGCAACACCGCCCGCGACATGGACGTCATCCGCGCGGTCCTGGGGGAGGAGCGGATCTCCTACCTCGGCTACTCCTACGGCAGCTACCTCGGCGAGGTCTACACCCAGCTGTTCCCCGGCCGCACCGACCGGATCGTGCTGGACGGCGTCATCCACCCCGACCACTACACCCCCACCCTGCTGCGCGGCACCGAGCGCGCGGGTGAGGAGGCCCTGCGCGCCTGGGCCGACTGGGCCGCCGAACGGCACGCCGACTACGGCCTCGGCACCGACCGGGCGGCGGTCCTCGCCACCGTCGACCGGGTGATCACGGCCGCGCAGCGCGAGCCGCTGCACATCGGCCCCTACCGGCTCGACCAGTACACCGCCCCCCTCCTGGTCTTCAGCGCCCTCGTCTCCGACGGTGAGCCGCAGCGGGACTGGCTGGCCACCACCACCGGCCTGCTGCTGCGCGCCGCGGCCGGCGAGAGCGTCGAGCCCGACCCCGGGCTCGCCCTGGAACTGGAGCACCTGACCACCGAGGCCGGATCCGCCTACGGCAGCGGCCAGATGGCCGTCGTGTGCGGCGACGTCGCCGAGCGGCGCGGCCTCACCGCCCACTGGCGCGACCTGCGCCGCGACGCCGCCCGCCACCCGCTGGTGGCCCCCATCACCCGCAACGTCACCCCGTGCGAGTTCTGGGACCTGCCCGCCGAGCCGCCCACCGTCCTCGACAACGACATCCCGGCCCTGCTCGTCGCCGCCACCGGCGACACCCGCACCCCCTACGAGGGCACGGTGAAGATGCGCGCCGAATGGCCCTCCTCCACGCTGATCACCCTGGACGCCATGCACCACGGGGTGTACGGGTTCTACGGCAACGCCTGCGTCGACGACCTCGTCAACGACTACCTGCGCACCGGCGTGCTGCCGCGGCAGGACGTGAACTGCACCGAGTAGGTGTGGTGTTCCGGCCCGGTCGGGCGCTCTCAGAGCGCCCGACCGGGCGCGGACAACGCCTCGACGGCGTTCCCGATCAACTGCCGGGCGGCGTCCCCGTGCACGGCGAGATCGGCGAGGGCGGCGAAGGTACGGGCGTAGGCGGCGACCTCGTTCGGCTGGGTGACGGTGAGATAGGCGGCGACCAGCTCGACATTGACCTGGTCGTCGTCGAACAACCAGAAACTCTCGACAGGCCACATGCCGGTACGGTCCGCGTCCAGCGGAATCACTCCCAGGCTGAGATTGGGACGCTTCGCGATCCACATCAGGTGACCGAGCTGCTCGGCCATGGCCTGACGGTCGACAACCCGGTGCCGCAGGACGCTCTCCTCGACGACGAAGGCGAAGCGACGTGGTGCCAGGCCCAGGATGCGCTGTCTCTCCATGCGGAGCTGCACAGCGTCCCGCACCTCGTCGCCCAGTCCCTTCCGGTCGCGGACGGCGCCCAGCACGGCTCCGGTGTAGCTCGGCGTCTGGAGCAGTCCGGGGATGAGCCACGAGGAGTAGGAACGGAAATGCCGTGTGCGCTCCCACAAGGGCTGGGCCGAGGCTTGCATCCGGCGCAGCCCTTGGCGCTCCACGCGCGGCCACTGCAGGTAGGCGCCCTCGATGGTGCGCACCGTGGCGACCAGATCTGCGGCTTCCCCGGCCACCCCGCACTGCCGGGCCCACATCCGCAGGTCGCTTTCGGAGGGCAGGGTCCGGCCGTTCTCGATGCGACTGCACTTGGACTCATGCCAACCGGCCCGCGCGGCGAGCTCACGCGCGGTGATCCCGGCGTTCTGCCGGATCTCCCGCAACCGCTTCCCCAGTTCCGCGCGGGCCTGCCGGCCGTTCGATGGCGAGGTCACCAGGTCAGTCTGGCTGATACTCCTCGTGCGGCGTCGCCCGCTCCCACACCTTGTCGAAAGCCGAGGCGCACAGTTCGGCCACGGCGGGATCCGTGACGATCTCCTTGCCCGTCATGTCACCGTTGCCGGCGAAGTGGTTGATGAGCAGCGTGGTGTTGTCGAACAGCCAGAAGTCGTTCCCCGGCAGCGCGATGTCGGTCGCCAGCCTGCGGGGAAGCCAGCGCACCTTCTCCCCGGCCTTGACGTTGAGCGGTCCCGTGACCTCGTACTCGAATCGGATGTAGGAGGAGATCGGCTCCGAGACGATGCGTGCCCGGTGCACCGCCACACCACGGGATACGGCGGACGACACCAGGTTGTACCACCAGGGCCACTGGTTCCGGGGGTCCAGTTGCCCGTTGGCCTTCCAGGCGGCGTAACTGCCGTCCAGCATGTACCCGTCGCGCATCTCCAGGTGATACGCGGTGTGCTGGGCGTTGTTCAGCAGCTCATCAAAGTCCGGCACGGCGGTCATCGCTCACCTCCGGGAAGAACTGCATCATGCGGCGGGGGAACTCGATGACCGTTTCGTGCTTGGGGATGTCGAGCTGAGCCAGGCGCTCGGGGTCGGTGACCCGCCAGCCCTGGAGGATGTAGTTTCCGCTCTTGTCGTCCAGGTAGATCGTCGGAGAGTCGTTGAGCTCGCTCTCCGGGTCCTTCCCCAACTTGTGCAATGCCATGCTGCCTCCACTTCGCCGAGTGACGATCGGTAGAGGTGATCTTGCAGTCAGTGACAGATGTCGCGCCACTGGCTTGCACGGACTTCTACATGTTCGAGTCGGCACGCGGCGCCTCCGGACACGGAAGGGCACGGCCCGCCGCCGACTTGTGCGGGCAGCACACCACCGCGACATGCACCATGCCCGGGCCGGGCGGTGCGGGATGCCACCAGCGCCACACGTCGTCCTCGCCGTGGGAGAGGGTGACCTCGCTGTACTGGCGGCGGTTGTCCGGGTCCACATGGGTCACGGTGGGGGTGCTCGCGTCCCACTGCGCCCGCATCCAGTCGGCCGCCGCACCGGCGGTCGTCCAGGTGCCCTGGACGAGACGCGCCTTCAGCAGGTAGTGAGCAGTGCTCTCCGGCGGCAGCACCGAGGCGGGGAACTCGGCGGTGCCCGCCGTCCGTTCCGGCTGGTGCTTGTAGGCGTAGAGATCGTTGCCGTTGCCGATCCACAGGAAGCCGTGCCAGTGCAGGCCCGGCCGGTCGGCCGGCGGTCCGCCGCGCAGGACGGTTCGCCAGTCGATGTCCACACGGTTCATGGGTAGGTCGCTCAGCCTTCTGGCGGTGGGGTGTCACTCGGGACGCAGGGCCGCCTCGCGTATGAGGCCGGCCATGGCGTCCTGGTCGAGCGTCAGCAGCGCGCCGACCAGGTAGGCGCGCATCTCCCGCACCGCCCGGACCGGGGCCGAGGTGATCTCGGCCGGCGCGACGGCGGCCCGCATGGCCGGATCGCGCAGCGCCCGGTCCAGTACCGCGTCCGTGAGCTGCTCCGCGACCCAGTGCCAGGTGCGCTCCTTGAGCGCGATGGTCAGATGGAGCGAGGGCTCCGCACCGACGGTGTACGGCGAGTGGACGTAGCCCCTGGGCAGCCACAGCACATCGCCGGGCCGCAGGGTGTAGGTCTCCTCGGGCGCGGCGTGCTCCAGGTAGTGCCGCTGCTCTGTCGTGAACCCCAGCTGGTGGAAGCTCAGATGTCCGCGCACCGGATTGGCCACGAACGGCCGGTGCGTGGGCCATGCCTTGCTGCCGGACAGCTGGACGATCAGCGTCAGATAGGGGTCGTAGTGGTATGTGAGCCCGTGCGCGCCCGCCGGTGTGTAGTACGCGTTGACGTGGACGGCGTAACCGGTCTCCGCCACCAGTTCCCGGTGCAGCACGGCGAGCGACGGTTTCAGCCGTTCCAACTGCCGCAGCGACAGGGTGCCGCCCTCCTCCAGGTGGCGCCGCAGCGCTCCCCGGCGCGGGGCGTCGCCGTCCGCGTAGCGGAACGGCTCGACAGGCCGGCTCTCCTTGAGCAGTGCGACGTTCCGCAGGCCCAGACAGTCGTGGTCGATGAGATCGTCCACCTCCTCCCGGGTCAGCAGCGAACGGAAGCTGTCGGGCGGGCGGTGGAACAGGTGGGGCGTGGTCGGCCACGCGCCGAGGAACCTCTCGGCGTCGTCGATGAGAGCCGCCAGGGCCATGGAAGGACTCCGCAGTAGGAGGGGACGGTACGTTCCCGGGTGGGGATGTCTCCGGCTCCACCAGAGGCATCCCCACCCGCAGCCGTGAGGGCGCTCAGTCGAGTGCGGCGAGCCGGTGGGCCGCCGCGATCAGTTCGGCCTTCGTGAAGCGCAGCTCCGGGCTCTCGTCCCCGAGCTTGGTGTCCCGGACCGCGTACCCGCCGCCCGCCAGTTCGGCGAGGGTGAGGCAGTCCTCCATCGTTCCGTCGTTGTCCTCGCCGCCCCCGCACAGCGCGTGGAACGGGCCGGTGATGGCCTGGTCGTACAGGTTCTCTGGCATGACCAGCACGGTAGGGACGGCCGGGAGCGGGCCTCAATCGACTTGCGCCGGTGTGCGCGGATTCACCCGGGTGTCGCCATCGGCCCGGATGACGCGCACGGGGCTGCGCAGCACGAGGTGGTGGGGCGCTGAACTCCGCGAGCCACGGGCCCGCGTCCAACCGCGACGACTCCGACCTGGTCGATGCGCCGACCGGTGTGACGGGTGGCCGGCCACGGGGTTGGTGGGACGGTCATCGTGGACGCCGGCCATGGGTGTACGTGCCTGGACGCTGAGGCCCAGGTCAGCCGGTGCCGGTCGATCCTTCACCGGAGGGAGAGCCGCGCGCTCACAGCGCGGAAGTGCCAGCATCTCATCCGCCGGATCGCGAGAGACGACTGAAGGCGAAGGGTCATGAGTGGCTGTCCGGGGCAGAAGTCCCCACCGCGTCAACGTCGCCGCTGGTCCGGACGGCCTGCTGCGGTCGCGGGAGAGCACGGACCCCGGGAACCCGCTCACGCTCCGCCCGGACACCCTGCGTGCCCCCGGCGGCGGTCGAGGCCGCCCCCGGGCGCCGTCCCGGCGCAACCCCGCCGGGACCGCTCGTGCGGAGCTACTCCGCGACCGCCGCCCGGTCCAGAAACGCGGCCCGGAAGGCGATCAGGGCGTCGTGGCGCTCGTTCAGCGAAGCCATGGCCGTCTCCAGCCGGTCCAACTCGGTGGCCAGGGTGCGCAGCACCTCCGGGCACGGATCGGCCCCGGCGTCCGCGCCGTCCGCGCACGGCAGCAGCGTCCGGATGGCCTCGGTGGGGAGCCCGGCGGCCAGCATCTCCCGGATCCGGGCGACCGTCCGCGGGGCGTCCGCCGCGTACTGCCGGTAGTTGTTGAGGTCCCGCTCGGACGCCAGCAGTCCGCGCTGCTCGTAGTAGCGCAGCAGCCGGGCAGGCACCCCCGTACGGCGTGACAGTTCCCCGATCAGCATGATCCCCGTCACCCTCCTTGACCTTGACACCGGTGTCAGGGATCAACGTGGGGGCATGCCCGTTTCCTTCCCGCCCCTGGCCACCGCCGTCACCGGCTCCGGCCCCGCCCTGCTGCTCGCCCACGGTGCCACCGGGTCCATCGCCGGCAACTACGCCCCGGTCATCCCGGCGCTCGCCGCCGCCCACACCGTCATCGCCCCCGACTACCCCGGCTCAGGCGCCACCCCGCCCGCCGGGCCGCTCGACCTGGACACGCTCACCGACGCCGTCGTGGACGCGGCCGTCTCCCGGGGCCACGAGACGTTCACGCTGCTCGGCTTCTCGCTCGGCACCACCGTCGCCGTCCGGGCCGCCGTGCGCCACCCGGAGCGGGTGCGCGCCCTGGTGCTCACCGCCGGATTCGCCCGCGCCGACGCCCATCTGCTCGGGCTGCTCCCGGGCTGGCGGGCCGCCGAGCCGGCCCGCGTCCACCCGCACATCGACCTCGTCCCGCACCTGGACACCACCGCCGACCTGCCCCGGATCGCCGTTCCCACCCTGGTGATCGCCGCCGCGCGCGACAGTATGGTGCCGCCCGCCAACTCCCGTCTTCTCGCCGACCGCATCCCCGGAGCCCGGTACGCGGAGACCGACACCGACCACGTCGCGATGGTGGAGGACCCGCGCGGCTGGCTGGCGCCCGTGCTCACCTTCCTGCGACAGGAGCGCATATGACCCCGACCCCCGTTCTCGAAGCCGTCCTGCCCAGCGAGCGGGCCGACGCCGACCCGCGCGCCCTGGCCGCACTCGCCCGGCAGGCCGAGGACCTGGGCTACGCGGCGGTGTGGCTCCCCGACCACCTGCTGCCGCCCGGCCCGTACGGGCCGGTGTACGGCGGCGTCCACGAACCCCTGGTCACCCTCGGCTACCTGGCCGCCGTCACCCACCGGATCCGGCTGGGCACCTCCGTCCTGGTGCTGCCGCTGCGCAGCCCCTTCGTGGTGGCGAAGCAGGCCGCCACCCTCCAGCAGCTCTCGGCGGGCCGGCTGGTCCTGGGCGTGGGCCTCGGCTGGGACCGCGCCGAGTTCGAGGCGGTCGGCGCCGACTTCGAACGGCGCGCGGCCCGCACGGACGAGGCGCTGCGGCTGCTGCGCCATCTCACCGAGGGCGGGGACGGGCCGTTCGAGGGCGAGTTCCACGGGTACGAGCGCGGCGTCTTCGCCCCGCACCCGGTGCCCCGGCTGCACCTGATGACCGGCGGCACCTCCGCACCGGCGCTGCGCCGGGCCGCCCGGTACGCGGACAGCTGGCAGGCGTTCGCGCTCACCCCGCCGGAGTTCGCCGACCGCGCCGCCCAACTGCGCGCCCTGGCCGGCGCCCGGCGGGTGGCCGCCACCACCCGGATCGCGTGGACGGACGCCCGCGCCACGGCGGCGGAGGCGCGCGCGTTCGGGGCGGCCGGGGCCGCGGCGGTGGCCGTGCACTTCGGCCCGGACGACGGCGGGTACGGGGAGCGGATGACGGCGCTGGCCGGGGAGTGGGCCGCCGGGTCCTGACCCGGCAACTGCCCGCCGATGGGGCGCCGTTGGCACCGCGTACCGGCCGCCACCGCCCTGACCTGCCCGTCCGCAGCCGTGGCGCCCGCCGCGGCATGAGATAGGTTCATCGTCCATGGATATCGCGATCAGATCCGGATACGTCGTTCCCGTCGCCGCCGAGCCCATCGACGGCGGCACCGTCCTCATCATCGACGGCAAGATCGCCGCCGTGGGCCCCGACGCCGAGGTGACCGTCCCCGAGGGCGTCACCACGGTGGACGCGGCCGGCTCCTGGGTGCTGCCCGGCTTCGTCGAGGCGCACGGCCACATCGGCGTCCACGAGGAGGCCGAGGGCTGGGCCGGCCAGGACACCAACGAGATGACCGACCCCGTCGGCGCCCGGATGCGTGCCCTGGACGCCATCAACCCGGCCGACACCGGCTTCGCCGACGCCCTCGCGGGCGGGGTCACCAGCGCCGTCATCAAGCCCGGCTCCGGCAACCCGATAGGCGGTCAGACCGTCGCGGTGAAGTCCTGGGGCCGCACCGTGGAGGAGATGCTGATCCGCGAGCCGGTCAGCGTCAAGAGCGCGCTCGGCGAGAACCCCAAGCGGGTCTACGGCGAGAAGAAGCAACTGCCCTCCACCCGGCAGGGCGTGGCGGCCGTCATCCGTGACGCCCTCACCAAGGCGCAGGACTACGCCGCCAGGCGGGCGCACGCGCAGGCCGAGGGCACCCCCTTCGAGCGCGACAACACCCTGGAGATCCTCGCCCGGGTGCTGGACGGTGAACTGCCGTGGTGCCAGCACGCGCACCGCGCCGACGACATCGCCACCGCGCTGCGGCTGGCCGACGAGTTCGGTTACCAGGTCGTGGTCAACCACGCCACCGAGGGCCACCTGATCGCGGACGAACTCGCCCGCCGCGGCGTCCCCGTGATCACCGGGCCGCTGTTCACCACCCGCAGCAAGGTGGAACTGCGCCACCGCACCCTGGCGGGCCCCGGCATCATGGAACGGGCCGGCGTCAAGGTCGCGATCACCACCGACCACCCGGTGGTGCCGATCAACTTCCTGGTGCACCAGGTCACCCTGTGCGTCAAGGAGGGCCTGGAACGCTCCACCGCGCTGCGCACCATCACCACCCACCCGGCCGAGATCCTGGGCCTGGACGATCGCGTCGGCTCGCTGACCCCCGGTCTCGACGGTGACGTGGTGATCTGGTCCGGCGACCCGCTCGACGTGATGAGCCGCGCCCAGCGGGTCTTCATCGAGGGCCGCGAGGTCTACACGTACGACGAGAGCGCCCGCAAGGGCACGGTCCTCGACCCGTACTACCGCGAGGCGACCGTCTGATCCGGCGACCGGCCGGGCCCTGTGAGCGGGGGCCCGGCCGGTGCTGACGTGCGCCCCGGCGAAGGACCGTTCGCGTTGTACTCAGTGGGCCACCCACAGACAGAACGGATGGCCGGCCGGGTCGAAGTGGACGCGGACACCCTCGTTCGGCTGGTACTCGGCCGGCACCGCCCCGCAGGAGCGGGCGTGCGCCTCCGCGGCGGCCAGGTCGTCGACCTGGATGTCCAGGTGCTGTGTTCTGCGCTGACCGTCCCCCGTGGCCGGCCACACGGGCCGCACGAAATCGGCATCAGTGCTGAAGGCGATGCCCACATCGCCGTCCGCGGGGGCCAGCCGTACCCAGCCATCCTCTTCCTCCACCGTGTTCCAGCCGAGCAACCGACGGTAGAAGGCCGCCAGTTCATGAGCGTCGGGCGCGGCCAGAACGGTGGAGGTGAGTCGCAACTGCATCGGGGGAGCCTAACAGTGACGCCCTCGCCACCCCCCGTCGCCGCCGGGCCCCGTCAGGGGTTGACGGTGTGCGGCATCCAGGCGCGCAGGGGGCGCTGGATCAGCTCCCGGTAGCTGTGGTGGGAGGGGTTGCGCGCGGCGTGGTCGCGCACCCAGTCCGCCACGTCCTGCTGGACGGTCGAGCGGGACGAGGTGTGGCGGCACACCGCGCACTGGGCGCCGAACGTGATGGGCTCGGCGTCCGGCTCCTCGTCCGGCGCGACGGTCCACGCCTGGAACTGGAACAGAGCACGGGTCACTTGGCGCCGCCTTCCTTGCTCAGGCGGTTGGCGGCGCTGAGCGCGTTGGCCTTGCGGACGTCGGCGCGCAGTTTCTCCGAGGTACGGGGGTGGGCCGGGGTGGGCGCGGCGGGAGGTGGGGTTGGTGCGGGGGTCATGCGGTGGGGTGCCCTTCTCCGGTTGAGCGGGGGGAAGCGGCCTCGCGAGGGCGCCACGTGCGATGGCGCAGAGCAACGGTACCGCGACCGTCCGCAGCACGGCAGCGGTTTCGCCGCGAACAGGTTGTGAAGAGGGGGCGTGTGGGGGCGCTGTGATGTGTGCGCCTGCTCCTACCGTGTGCGCCTGTCCGCCCGTCGTGCTTCGGTCCGTGCCGCCCGGCGGGCGAACACCTCGTCCCGCTGTTCGGCCATGGCGCGCAGCGCCCGTTTGCGCTCCCGCTGCGAGAGCCGGTCCACGTAGAGCCGCCCGGCCAGATGGTCGCTCTCGTGCTGGAGGCAGCGGGCGAAGTAGCCGCGCCCCCCTGGCGGGGCCGGCCCGCCGCCGCGCGAGCGCACACCGCCACGGTACGGATCACGCCCGGCCCGCCGCCGGATCGCTCCAGTGGTACACGTGCTCGGGGCGGCCCTGCGTCCCGTACCGGGGGCGGCGGCTGACCAGCCCCTGGCCGGCCAGATGCTCCAGATAACGCCGGGTCGTCACCCGCGCCATGCCCAGCCGGTCCGCCGTCTCGGACGCCGTCAGCCCGCGCGGGGCGTGCGCGCGCAGCGCGTCCACCACCGAGGACAGCGTCTGATTGCTCATCCCCTTCGGCAGCGGCCCGCCCACCGAGCCGCGCAGCGCGCCGAAGGCCCGGTCCAGGTCCTGCTGCGCCGCCGTCCTGCCGTGCCCCGCCAGCCGCCGCCGGTACTCCGCGTACCGCTCCAGCTTGTCGCGGAACGCCGCGAAGGTGAACGGCTTCAGCAGGTACTGCACCACCCCGTACGCCAGCGCGGACCGCACGATCTGCACATCCCGCGCCGAGGTCACCGCGATGATGTCCGCCAGATGCCCGTGCGCCCGCAGCCCCCGGCACACGTCCAGACCGGTCATGTCCGGCAGATAGAAGTCCAGCAGCACCAGATCGACCGGGCGCCGGTCCAGGAAGTCCAGCGCCTCCGAGCCCCGGTGCACCGTGCCGGCCACCGTGAAGCCCGGCACCCGGGCCGTGAACTGGGCGTGTGCGTCCGCGATACGGGGGTCGTCCTCGACGACGAGCGTGCTGATCATGACGGTGCCGTTCCTCGGTACAGACGTACGGTGAAGACCGCCCCGGCGTCGCCGCTGACCTCGACGTCCCCGCCGTAACGGTCGATGACCTGACGCACCAGGGCCAGCCCGAGCCCCTGCCCGCGCGCCCCCTGCGCCCGCTTGGTGGTCCAGCCGCGCCGGAACATGGACTCCAGCGCCGCGCCGTCCAGCCCGGCACCCGAGTCGGAGACCCGCACCAGCAGGCTGTCGCCCTCGGTCCTGGCGGTCACCGTGACCCGGCGCGGCGGCGGGGCGGCCAGCGCCGCCTCGATGGCGTTGTCCACGAGGTTGCCGACCAGTGTCACCAGATCACGCGGCGCGAACCCGGCCTCGGCGACGGCGGTGTCGTCGGTGATCTCCAGCTCGACGCCCTTCTCGGCGGCCTGCGCCGCCTTGCCCAGCAGCAGCGCGGCCAGCGCCGGCTCCTGGACCTCCTCGGTCAGCCGGTCCGCGAGCGCCTGCGCCGAGGCCAGCTCCACGGTGGCGAACTCCACCGCCTGCTCCGGCCGGCCCAGCTCGATCATGGTGACCACGGTGTGCAGCCGGTTCGCCGACTCGTGCGCCTGGGAGCGAAGCGCCTCGGCGAAGCCGCGCGCCGAGTCCAGCTCGCCGGCCAGCGCCTCCAGCTCGGTGTGATCGCGCAGCGTGGTCACGGTGCCGAGGTGGCGGCCGTGCCGCTCGATCCGCTCCTGGTTGAGCACCAGCACCCGGTCGCCGTGCACGCACAGCCGGTCGGTCACCGGGGAGCCGGAGGTCAGCAGCGGCCCGACGGGGGAGGGCAGCCCCAGGTCGAGCACCGGACGGCCCTCGACCCCTTCCGGCAGCGCCAGCAGCCGCCTGGCATGGTCGTTGACCAGGATCAGCACACCGCGCGGGGAGACGATCAGCAGGCCCTCGCGCACGGTGCGCAGCACGGCGTCGTGGTGCTCGTAGAGCCGGGTGATCTCCTCGGCGCCCAGTCCCAGGGTCTGCCGGTCGAGACGCCGGCTGATCGCCCACGACCCGGCGCCGGCCAGGATGAGGGCACCCGCCGAGACGGGCACCACGGGCGCGAGCCGGCGGCTCAGCTCGGCGCCGATCTTCTTCTGGAGCACACCGACGGACACCAGCGCGGTGACCTCGCCCCGGTCGTCGGTGATGGGCACCACCGCCCGGATGGACGGGCCCAGGGTGCCCTCGTAGCTCTCGGTGAAGGAATCCCCGGCGAGCGCGCGGTCGATGTTGCCGCGGAAGCGCAGGCCGATCAGCTCGGGATCGGTGTGCGAGTACCGGGTCCGGTCGGGCGCCATGAACACGATGAAGTCGGTGCCGGTGGCCTTCCGCACCGACGCGGCCAGCGGCTGGAGCGTCGCCGCCGGATCCTCGCCGGCCACCGCGCGCCGCACCTCGGGCAGCTCGGCGAGCCCGGAGGCCAAGGTGGTCACCTGGTGCTCGGTGTCGGCGCGGTTGTCGTGGCGCACCTGGAGGAAGACCAGCACCGCGCTGGTGACGACCAGCAGCAGGATCAGCACGATCTGTAGCGTGAACAGCTGACGCGCCAGGCTCAGCCGTGAGCGTCTGGCGCGGAGAACACGCATGGGGGGCACCTGCCGGGATATCGGACCTGTGGATGAGTGTAGGCAGGTGCGCACCCGTCCGGGCCGGCCGGCCGCGGGGCGGCCGGCCGGGACGCCCTACAGCTGGATGCCCAGGGCCCAGGGGCCGATCACCATGATCAGCCCGGTGATCATGAGCACCCCGAAGATGTTGAGCCAGACGCCCGCCCTGACCATCTGGGGAAGGGTGATGTAGCCGGAGCCGAAGACGATGGCGTTCGGCGGGGTACCGACCGGCATCATGAAGCTGCAGGTGCAGGCCAGCGCGGCGGGTACGAGCAGCAGCAGCGGGTCGATGCCGATGGAGACCGCCACCCCGCCCAGCACCGGCAGGAAGGTGGAGGCGGTGGCGGTGTTGCTGACGAGCTCGGTCACCAGCAGGATCGTGCCGCACACCGCCGCGATCAGCAGCACGGTCGGCAGGACGCCGAGGCCGCTCATCCGGTCCCCGATGTACGCGCTCAGCCCTGTCGTCTGCACCGCGAGCGCCAGCGACAGACCGCCGCCGAACAGCAGCAGCACGCCCCACGGGATGCCCTCCTGCGCGGTCCGCCAGTCCATGGCCTGTTCTCCCTCGCGGGGGCGCACCGGGATGAGGAAGAGGGCGACGGCCGCGGTGATCGCGATGCCCTCGTCGGTCAGGCGTGCCATGAACGGCAGCAGGTCGGTCAGGGCCGTCCAGCCGGTCAGCTGGTCCCGGAACAGCCACAGGAACGCGGTGGAGACGAAGACCACCAGCACCGACCACTCGCCGCGTGACATCGGGCCCATCTTCGCCAGCTCCTCCCGGACGGCGTCCTGGCCCCCGGCGACGTTGGAGAGGTTGACCCGGAAAGCGATCCGGGTCAGATAGAACCAGGTGAAAGCGAGGAAGAGCACCGTGACCGGGACCCCCAGCTTCATCCAGTCGACGAAGCCGATGGTGACGCCGTAGGTCTGCTCCACGAATCCCTTCATGATCAGGTTCGGCAGGCTGCCGACCAGGGTGGCCAGCCCGCCGATGGAGGCGGAGTAGGCGATCGACAGCATCAGGGCGGTGGCGAAGTTGGCCCGGTCCGTCGCGGCCTGTTCGTCGCCGTCGTTGTTCTGCGCCATCACCATGGCCAGCACGCTGGTGCCGATCGGCAGCATCATCAGCGCGGTGGCGGTGTTGTTGACCCACATGCTGATGAACGCGGTGGCCACCATGATGCCCAGGATCAGCCGGGACGGCCGGGTGCCGATGGCGCGCATCGTGAGCAGCGCGATCCGCTTGTGCAGATTCCACTTCTGCATCGCCAGCGCGATGATGAATCCGCCCATGTAGAGGAAGACCGTGGGGTGGGCGAACGGTGCCGTGGCCTCCCCGATCTCCAGGATGCCCAGCAGCGGGAAGGCGACGATCGGGATCAGTGAGGTGGCGGGCAGCGGGAGCGCTTCCGTCATCCACCACACCGCCACCAGCACCACCACGGCGGCCGTGGTGCGCGCCGGTGTGGGCAGCGATGTGTCGCCGGACAGCAGCGCGTAGGTCAGCACGGCGAGCACCGGGCCGAGGAACCGGCCGATCCACACCCGGCGTGGTGTCCCCGTGGATGTCTCCTTCACGCCCGCGGGCGCGCGCACCTCACTCGAAGCCGACATGTTTCCGTCCTTCGCAGTACGTAGATCACTCCGCTGTGATCATGTGGACGGGAGGATGCCCCGCCACACGGGCCCTGACGCACATGTGTTCGTGACGTTACGGACGGATCAGGGCGCCGGCCGCAGCCAGAGGGTGGCCAGCGGGGGCAGGGTGAGCGCGATGCTGCTGTCCCGGCCGTGCCAGGGCACCGCCTCGGTCTTCAGCGGCTCCGGGTGGGTCAGCCCGCTGCCGCCGTACGCCGCCGCGTCCGTGTTCAGCACCTCCGACCAGGCCGGGACGTGGCCGGGGACGCCCAGCCGGTAGCCCCCGCGCACCACCGGCGAGAAGTTGCTCACCGAGATCAGCGGGTCGCCGTCCGCCGCGAACCGCAGATGCGCCAGCACGTTGTCCGCCGCCGCGCCCGCGTCGATCCACGCGAAGCCGGACGGCTCGGTGTCCCGCTCCCACAGCGCCGGGACCGCCCGGTAGACGCGGTTCAGCTCGCGCACCAGATCCTGTACCCCGCGGTGGTCACCGGCCGCCGGATAGCCGGCGGCCAGCGTCCACCACTGCGGCCCCTCGACCTCCGACCACTCCGCGCCCTGGGCGAACTCCTGCCCCATGAACAGCAGCTGTTTGCCCGGATGGGCCCACATGAACCCCAGATACGCGCGGTGCCCGGCCCGCCGCTGCCACCAGTCGCCCGGCATCTTGTTCACCAGGGCGCGCTTGCCGTGCACCACCTCGTCGTGCGAGATCGGCAGCACATAGTTCTCGGCGTACGCGTACACCATGGAGAACGTGATCTCGTCGTGGTGGTACGCGCGGTGCACCGGGTCCCGCCCCATGTAGACCAGCGAGTCGTGCATCCAGCCCATGTTCCACTTGTAGTCGAAGCCCAGGCCGCCGAACCCGGACTCCCCGACCTGCTCGGGCGCCCGGGTGACCCCGTCCCAGGCGGTGGACTCCTCGGCGACGGTGACCACCCCGGGGCAGCGGCGGTGCAGGGTGGCGTTCAGCTCCTGGAGGAACGCCACCGCGTCCGGGTTCTCCCGGCCGCCGTGCTCGTTCGGCGTCCAGGCGCCCGGCGGGCGGGAGTAGTCCAGGTACAGCATCGAGGCGACAGCGTCCACCCGCAGCCCGTCGATGTGGTACTCCTCGCACCAGTACAGGGCGTTGGCCACCAGGAAGTTGCGCACCTCGCGCCGGCCCCAGTCGAACTCCAGCGTGCCCCAGTCGGGGTGCTCGGCGCGCGCCGGATCCGGGTGCTCGTAGCACGGCTCGCCGTCGAAGACCGCCAGCGCCCAGTCGTCCTTCGGGAAGTGGCCGGGCACCCAGTCCATCAGGACCCCGATGCCCGCCCGGTGCAGCGCGTCCACCAGGTGCTTGACGTCCTCCGGCGTGCCGAGCCGCGCGGTCGGGGCGTAGTAGCCCGTCACCTGGTAGCCCCAGGACGGGCCGTAGGGGTGCTCGGCGGGCGGCATCAGTTCCACATGCGTGAAGCCCAGATCCCGCACGTACTCCGGCAACTGCTCCGCCAGCTCCCGGGCGCCGAGCCCGGGACGCCAGGAGCCGAGGTGCAGTTCGTACACGGACATCGGCGCGTCGGTCGCCGCGTGCCCGGCCCGCCGCGTCATCCACTCCTCATCGCCCCACCGGTAGCGGCTCTCGTGCACCACCGAGGCGTTCGCGGGCGGGCACTCGGTGCGCCGGGCCAGGGGGTCGGCGCGCAGGGTGTGGCTGCCGTCCGGGCGGCAGATGTCGAACTTGTACCGCACGCCCGCGCCGACGCCGGGCACGAACAGCTCCCACACCCCGCTGCCACCGAGCGAGCGCAGCGGATGCCCGGTGCCGTCCCAGCCGTTGAAGTCGGCGGCCACCCGCACCCCCCGGGCGTGCGGGGCCCACACCGTGAACCGGGTGCCGCGCACCCCCTCGTGGGTGAGCACCCGGGCGCCCAGCGCCTCCCACAGCCGCTCGTGCCGACCCTCGGCGATCAGATGGAGATCCAGCTCGCCGAGGGCGGGCAGGAAGCGGTACGGGTCCTCCACCACCACCGGCGGCCCGCCGGCCTTCTCGGTGACGAGCAGCCGGTAGCGGGGTGGCGCGGACAGCGGGAGCACCGCCTCGAACAGGCCGTCACCGGTGTCCGTGAGCGTGGCGCGCAGCTTGGGCGCCACCACGGTCACCGCCCGTGCGCCGGGGCGCAGTACGCGGATCACCACCCCGCCGGGCGCCGCGTGCGCCCCCAGCAGGGCGTGCGGATCATGGTGCGCGCCGGTCAGCAGGCGGTCACGTTCCACGGCGGATGCTCCTCGGTGCGAAGGGAGAAGAGAGGAAAGGAAGGAGAGAAGAAGAGAGAAGGGAGAAGAGAGAGGAGTGACGGGGGAGGGAGGCGAGCGGGGGCGGAGAAACCGCCGGGCCGTCAGGGGGTGGCGGCGGCCAGCCGGCGGATCGCGGTCATCGGCACATGCAGCCAGTGCGGCCGGTGCCTGGCCTCGTACAGCACCTCGTAGACGGCCTTGTCCGTCTCGTAGGCGCGCAGGACCTCCGGGGTGCTGAGCGGATCGAAGCCGCTGGCCGCCGCGTACCCGCGGCAGAACGCGCCGCGGCTGGCCCGCGACCAGTCCGCGGCCCAGGAACCGCCGTCCGGATGCTGGCAGGCCGCGTAGTCGAAGGACCGCAGCATGCCCGCGATGTCCCGCACCGGCGGGCCCGGCAGCCGGCGGTCGGCCAGCGGCCTGGCCGGCTCGCCCTCGAAGTCGATCACCGACCAGTGCGCCTCGCCCGAGCGGCGCAGCACCTGCCCCAGATGGAGATCGCCGTGCAGCCGCTGGGCGAGGCAGTCGCCGCCGCCGCGCGCGTACCCGGCCAGCGCCGTGTACGCCCGCCCCAGCCCGGTGCGGTACGGGCGCAGCTCCGGCACGGCGCCGGCCGCCTGGGCCAGCCGGTCGTGCATGGCGGTCGCGGTCTGTTCCAGCTGCCCGCGGTCCAGGACCGAGGTGGGCAGGGTCTGCGCCAGCGCGGTGTGCACCTCGGCCATCGCACGCCCCAGCGCGTGCGCCGCGCTGCTGAAGTCGGCGCGGCTGCCCAGGGAGTGCAGCGCCAGCTGCCAGCCGTCGCTCGACCCGGCCAGATAGGGCTGGAGGACCCCCAGTGTCAGCGGTTCGCCGCCGCCGTCCGGCCACGACGCCTCGAACCAGGCGCTGGGCGCGGGCACCCGGGTGCAGCCGGCCGCCGCCAGCGCCCGCGGCAGCTCCAGATCGGGGTGCAGACCGGGGGAGACCCGGCGGAACAGCTTGAGGATGTGGGTCTCGCCGTACACCACGGAGGAGTTGGTCTGTTCGCCGCTCAGCGCCCGGGCGGTGAGCCCGTGCGGGATCTCGGTGCCCGGCGCCCGGTCGAACCGCAGCGCGCCGAGCCGGCCCGGTGTCCGCAGCCGCTCCAGCAGGACGGCGGCGAGCCGGGGGTCGTACAGCGCCTCGTACACGGCGCGGTCCCGCAGCGGCCCTTCGCTGGGGCGGCCCACCAGCGCGGGCATGAGGTCCGGGGGCAGCGCGGCGCGTACCCCCAGCAGCAGCTGGTAGCAGTCGCCCGCCGCCGGGGCCGGGCCCGACTGGCGGGTGCGCACCAGCAGATGCAGCAGCCCCGGGGCGTACCCGGGCGCGTCGCACGGCAGCAGTTCGGTGGCCGACAGCAGGGTGAGCCCGGCCAGCGGCCGGCCCTTGCCGGCGAACCAGCGCTGCCGGGGCAGCCAGCGGGCCAGCGGCCCGGTCAGTGAACGCAGCAGAGCCCCGCCCTGCGTGACATCAACCCGGGGATCGCCCGGAGAAGAAGGGAAGGACGCAGCGCGGGGCGAGGAGCTTTCCGACATGGCGTCCTTTCCCCGAGCACACTTGATTATGTGCTGAAGTGTCCCGTATTGACGCGTTTGTTGCGCGGATGGTGCGGGACGTGTCGCGAAAGGACGCGAAAGGAACAGTCGTGCGGGTGTCAGCGGTACCGCCGGGCGGAGGCGTGGCACCCCCGCCCGCACGTCCGGCTCAGCCGGCCTCCGAGCCCTGCCGCAGCCGGAACCAGTAGAAGCCGTGCCCGGCCAGGGTCAGCAGATACGGCAGCTCCCCGATCGCGGGGAAGCGCACCCCGCCGATGAGTTCCACCGGGTACCGCCCCTCCCACGTCCGCAGATCCAGCTCGGTGGGCTGGGAGAAGCGGGAGAAGTTGTGCACGCACAGCACGATGTCGTCCCCGTGCTCCCGGACGAACGCCAGGACCGCCGGGTTGGACGAGGGCAGTTCGGCGTACGTCCCCAGGCCGAACGCCGGATTCTGCTTGCGGATCTCCACCATCCGCCGGGTCCAGTGCAGCAGCGAGGACGGCGAACTCATCGCCGCCTCCACATTGGTGACCTGGTACCCGTACACCGGGTCCATGATGGCCGGCAGGAACAGCCGCCCCGGGTCGCAGGTGGAGAAGCCGGCGTTGCGGTCCGGGGTCCACTGCATGGGGGTGCGCACCGCGTCCCGGTCGCCCAGCCAGATGTTGTCCCCCATCCCGATCTCGTCCCCGTAGTAGAGGATCGGCGAGCCGGGCAGCGACAGCAGCAGCGCCGTGAACAGCTCGATCTGGTTGCGGTCGTTGTCCAGCAGGGTGGCCAGCCGGCGCCGGATCCCGATGTTGGCGCGCATCCGCGGGTCCTTGGCGTACTCCGCGTACATGTAGTCGCGCTCCTCGTCGGTGACCATCTCCAGGGTCAGCTCGTCGTGGTTGCGCAGGAAGATGCCCCACTGGCAGCCCGAGGGGATCTGCGGGGTCTTGGCCAGGATCTCCGAGACCGGGTAGCGCGACTCGCGGCGCACCGCCATGAAGATGCGCGGCATCACCGGGAAGTGGAACGCCATGTGGCACTCGTCGCCGCCCGCCTCGTAGTCGCCGAAGTAGTCGACGACGTCCTCGGGCCACTGATTGGCCTCGGCCAGCAGCACCGTGTCCGGGTAGTCCCGGTCGATCTCGGCCCGCACCTCCTTGAGGAAGTTGTGCGAGGCCGGGAGGTTCTCGCAGTTGGTGCCCTCCTCGGCGTACAGATACGGCACCGCGTCCAGCCGGAAGCCGTCGATCCCCAGGTCCAGCCAGAACCGCAGGGCCGAGATCATCTCCTTGCGCACCGCCGGGTTCTCGTAGTTGAGATCCGGCTGGTGCGAGAAGAAGCGGTGGAAGTAGTACTGCTTGCGGACCGGGTCGAACGCCCAGTTCGACGACTCGGTGTCGACGAAGATGATCCGGGCGTCCGGGTACCCCTTGTCGTCGTCGGCCCACATGTAGTAGTCGCCGTACGGGCCCTGCGGGTCGCGGCGCGACTCCTGGAACCAGCGGTGCTGGTCGCTGGTGTGGTTCATGACGAAGTCGATGATGACGCGCATGCCACGGCTGTGGGCCGCGTCCACGAATTCCACGAAGTCGGCCAGGTCACCGAACTCCGGCAGCACCGCGCCGTAGTCGGAGACGTCGTAGCCGCCGTCGCGCAGCGGTGACTGGAAGAAGGGCGGCAGCCACAGGCAGTCGACCCCCAGCCACTGGAGATAGTCCAGCTTCGAGGTCAGGCCCTTCAGATCTCCGATCCCGTCCCCGTTGCTGTCCTGGAACGAGCGGACAAGGACCTCGTAGAACACCGCGCGCTTGAACCACTCGGGGTCGCGTTCGCGGGCTGGCGTGTCCTCGAATGTGTCGAGGACCGGCTCATTGACGCTCATGTGTGGGTGACCCTCCGGTCTGTGAGGACGGTCGCAGGGAGAAGATGTGCGCCGACGAAGTGTGCGCGTCCGCAACTCCAGGCCCGAGTCGCACGTAATTGTCCCTGCCCCAGTAATAGGTCTCACCGGTGAGCTGGTCGCACACCGGGAAGGGCTCGGCTCCACTCTCCTGAGCGACAGTGAGGCCACACCCCTTGAGTTCCGACATGTCCAACGAGACCGTCGCTTCGTGGGTGTGGTGCGGATCGAGGTTGACCACGATGAGCACGGCATCGGCGTGCGGTGTCCGGCTGCGCTTGGAGTAGGCCAGGATGTGCTCGTTGTCCGTGCGGTGGAAGTGGAGATCGCGCAACTGGCGCAGCGCCGGATGCTCCCGGCGCAGCCGGTTGAGGGCCGTGATGAGCGGGACGATGCCGGTACCCGCCTTGCGGGCGGCGGCCCAGTCGCGCGGGCGCAGCTGGTACTTCTCCGAGTGCGCGTACTCCTCGGAGCCGGGGCCCGCCGCGGTGTTCTCGCACAGTTCGTAGCCGGAGTACATCCCCCAGGAGGGCGAGAGGGTGGCCGCCAGGACGGCGCGGATCTCGAACGCGGCCCGGCCGCCGGTCTGGAGGTAGGCGTGCAGGATGTCGGGCGTGTTCACGAAGAAATTCGGGCGCATGTACGGGGAGGACTCGCGGCTCAGCTCGGTCAGATACTCGGTCAGCTCCTCCTTGGTGTTGCGCCAGGTGAAATAGGTGTACGACTGCTGGAAGCCGATCTGGGCGAGGGTGCGCATCATGGCGGGGCGGGTGAACGCCTCGGCCAGGAAGATCACGTCCGGGTCGGTGCGGTTGATCTCCGCGATCACCTTCTCCCAGAACACCACCGGCTTGGTGTGCGGATTGTCCACCCGGAAGATCCGCACCCCGCGCGCCATCCAGAACCGCAGAATCCGCAGCGTCTCGGTGACCAGGCCCCTGAAGTCCTGTTCGAAGGAGATCGGATAGATGTCCTGGTACTTCTTGGGGGGATTCTCGGCGAAGGCGATCGAGCCGTCCGAGCGCTTGTGGAACCATTCCGGGTGCTGTTTCACCCACGGGTGATCCGGGCTGCACTGGAGTGCGAAATCCAGGGCGACTTCCATGGCGTGGGAGCGCGCCGTCGCCACGAAATGATCGAAGTCCTCCAGCGTGCCGAGGTCGGGGTGGATCGCGTCGTGCCCGCCGTCCCCCGAGCCGATCGCCCACGGGCAGCCGACATCGTCGGGACCCGCCGTCAGCGCCCCGTTCGCCCCCTTGCGGAACGCCGTGCCGATCGGGTGCACCGGCGGCAGGTACACCACGTCGAACCCCATCGCCGCGATGTCCGGCAGCCGGCGGGCCGCGCTGCGCAGCGTGCCCGAGACCGGGGGCGCGTGCCGGCGCACCACCGCGCCCTCCGAGCGCGGGAACATCTCGTACCACGACCCGTACAGCGCCCGCTCGCGCTCCACGATCAGCGGCATCGGGCGGGCCGCGCTGAGCAGGGTGCGCAGCGGGTGGCGCGCGAGGACGGCCGTCACCTCGGGCGCGAGTGCGGCGGCGAGGCGGGCGGCGCCGGGCAGCGTGGTGTCCGCCAGCGCGTCGGCGGCCAGGGCCACGAGGTCGCGGCCCTCGCTCTTGGGTACGCCCGCGGCGGCCTCGCGGTACAGCTGCGAGCCCTCCAGGAGCGTCAGCTCGGTGTCGATGCCCGCCGGGATCTTGATCTTCGCGGTCTGCCGCCAGGTGGCCACCGGGTCCGCCCACGCCTCGACCGTGTACGTCCAGCGGCCCTCGGCGTCGGGGGTGATGTCGGCCCCCCAGCGATCGGTGCCGGGCGCCAGTTCGCGCATCGGGATCCACGGTCCGCCGCGCCCGGCGGGGTCGCGCAGGAGCACATTGGCCCCCACGGCGCCGGCGCCCTCCCGGAAGACGGTGGCACTGACCCGGAATGTCTCACCGGGTACGGCTTTGACGGGCCGTCGTCCGCAGTCGATGCGCGGCTGGACGTCCAGTACCGGAATACGACCGATCATGAGCGAATCACCTCATAGGGCGTCGGAGGTGGGTATTTACTGTCCTCTTGGTGGCTTTGTCCTTTCTATATGTTTCATCAGTGACTGAGGGCTTTGCGCTGTGCCGCCCCCGGGGCGCGTTCACCCGTGTGGGGGTGAACGGACGTGAAGTCTCAGCTCTGTATCGCCGTTCATTTGCCTGTTCACAGCTGTGCACCAGCGCAGTAATGTGCGCTCCACCGAAACGCCCTACCACCACCGACCCTTCGAGGTGGACGATGTCCATAGCAAGACCCAAGGCCGTGCGGACGCTTGCGGCCATCGCCGCGATCGGCGTGATCGCGACCGGCTGCTCCAGCGACCGCGACAACGGAGGCGACTCCAAGGGATCCGACTCCACGGGGACCTTTGTCTTCGGCGCCGCGGGCGATCCGGCCTCCCTCGACCCCTCGCTGGCCAGTGATGGTGAGACCTTCCGGGTCACCCGCCAGGTCTTCGAAACGCTGATCGACCACAAGCCCGGCACCTCCGAGCTGGAGGGCAGCCTCGCCGAGACCTGGGAGAGCAACGACGCCGGTACCGAGTGGACGTTCAACCTCCGTGACGGAGTGACGTTCCACGACGGTTCCGAGCTGACCGGCGAAGTCGTCTGCGCCAACTTCGACCGCTGGTACAACTGGAGCGGCACCTACCAGAACACCACACTGTCCTATTACTGGCAGACGATTTTCGGTGGGTTCGCCAACAACGAGAACGACGAGACGCCCGAGGCGAACTACGTCGGCTGCACCGCCCCCGACGAGCTGACCGCCGTCATCGAGGTCGCCCAGCCCTCCGCCAACTACCCCGGCGGATTCTCGCTCGCCGCCTTCGGTATCCACTCCGGCCCGGCCCTGGAGGCCTACGCCGAGGACGACGCCAGCGGCGAGGGCGACGCCATCACCTTCCCGGGCTACAGCCAGGAGGCCGGCACGGTCGCCGGCACCGGCGCGTTCAAGGTCGACGGCTGGAACAAGGGCAACGGCGAGATCAGCCTCTCCCGCTTCGACGACTACTGGGGCGAGGCCGCGGGTGTCGAGAAGCTGGTCTTCCAGACCATCCCCGAGGAATCCGCCCGCCGCCAGGCGCTGCTGAGCAACGACATCCACGGCTACGACCTGGTCGCCCCCGCCGACGTGAAGACCCTCACCGACGCCGGCTACCAGGTGCCCACCCGGGACGTCTTCAACATCTTCTACCTGGGCATCACCCAGGACAGCCACCCGGCCCTGGAGAACCTCGACGTGCGCACCGCCATCGCGCACGCCCTGGACCGGCAGAACCTCGTCGACACCCAGCTGCCCGAGGGCGGCGTCGTGGCGACCCAGTTCATGCCCGACACGGTCGACGGCTACTCGGACAACGTCACCACCTACGACTACGACCCCGAGCTGTCCCAGCAGTTGCTCGCCGACGCCGGCGAGGAGGACCTGACCCTCACCTTCTGCTACCCGACCGAGGTCACCCGCCCGTACATGCCCTCCCCGGCCGACCTGTACGAGGTCATGCGCGCCGACCTGGAGGCCGTCGGCATCACCGTCCAGCCCAAGGCCCTGAAGTGGAACCCGGACTACACCGAGGTCACCCGCGACGGCGGCTGCAACCTGTACCTGCTCGGCTGGACCGGCGACTTCAACGACGGCTACAACTTCCTGGGCACCTGGTTCGCCAACTACCAGAAGGAATGGGGCTTCGAGAACGAGGAGCTGTTCGACCTGCTGGAGCGCGCCTCCACCGAGCCGGACGTCGACGCCCGCGTCGCCCTCTACGAAGAGGCCAACGAGTTCGTGATGGACTTCCTGCCCGGCGTGCCGATCTCCTCCTCGCCGCCGTCCATCGCCTTCTCCGCCGATGTCAACCCGCCGACCGTCTCCCCGCTGACGCAAGAGATCTTCGCCGAAGCGTCCTTCAAATAGGGACCTGATCGCCGGATGAACCCGCCGCCGCCCGGCCACGGCACCCCGT